>JBGOXC010000136.1:0-4391 GCA_041478935.1 Dehalococcoidia bacterium | reverse complement strand
GCCGGAAATCACCCAGAATTTCCCCGAGACGGCGGTAATTATGGCCAGCGGCATATCCGACCCTAAGGTTATCGCCAAATGTATCCAGGATGGCGCGCAGGACTATATCAGCAAGCCTTTCCGGTTCGAGCAGGTTTTAGCTAGCATTAACGGCACCCTGGATAAGCGGCGCTTGGCGCTGGAAATCCGGCGTTACTTTAAGAATTTGAGCAAGGAAATAGAAGAAAACCGGCATGAGCCGAGGCGTTTTTTCTTCGGGTCTATTAAGGCTCTTATCAATACGCTGGAGGCTAGGGACAGTTATACGGCGGGTCACTCTCAAGCGGTTGCCGAAATAGCCATGAATTTAGGCGCGCAAATGAAGATAAACCCCGAAGAAATGGATGACCTACACTGGGCAGCCCTGCTCCATGACGTCGGTAAAATAGCGGTAGACCCGAATATTCTCAATAAGCCGAGCGAGCTGACCCCCAACGAATACCGGCACATCATGACTCATGCGGTTATAGGGCCGAACCTCGTCAAGCCCTTTGTTAATGACAAAGTGGTGGAGATTATTTCCCATCACCACGACCACTTCGACGGCGGCGGGTTGGACCAGGCGATTAAAGGTACCGATATTCCTGTTGGTGCCAGGATTATTGCCCTGGCTGACGCCTATCACGCCATGATTTCCGACCGCCCTTACCGCAAGGCATTATCTATCTTGGAAGCATTAGAGGAAATCCGGTGGTACAGCGGCACACAATTCGACCCGATTATCGCCAATATTTTGGTTAGTAATATTCAGCAGCATATGCTCCAGCCGCAGAAAAGTAATTAGCCTAAGATAAATAACAGGGAGGATGGGGGTGGGTTATATAAAATCACACCCCCTTATTTATTTATGAATTTGACTCTTGTATCCTGGGGTGGGGAAAATTGATTTAGAAACATGGTGGGCGGTAGAGGACTTGAACCACTGACCTCCGCGATGTCAACGCGGCGCTCTAACCAGCTGAGCTAACCGCCCATGATACAATGTAATTCTACTAGATACCTTTTGTGCCGTCAACCTCAAGAAAATAAGTGATGTGGTTTGTATTTGAATATGCTAAAATTAGGCAATCAGAAATGTTAAAAGAGAGCTTTAGAAAAGTCAAGGTGTTGCTATGGGTTTTTTAAAAGGGTTTGCGACCGTTATTTTTAGCATTCTCTTTTTCTTGGTGCTATTTATTTTTAGTGTTGCCTTCTTGGTGAACGGCACGGTGCTTAGCAACGACTTTGTCTCGAATGAAGTGACTAAAATGCCGGTATCTTCCATCGCCCGGGATATTGCCGTAGAACAGCTTGGCGACCAGCTGCCGCAAGGGTCGGATTTCTTAACGGAAGTGGCCTATCGCGTCATTGAAAATCAGGAACCGTGGATAAAAACGCAGCTGAATAATGCCATTAAAACCGGCTACGACTATTTCCAGGGCAGGACGAATACACTGGCCATAACTGTGCCTCTCGACGAGCTTAAGGACAACCTGCGGAGTACCTTATGGCCGGAGTTTAACAGTTATCTTAATGAGGAGCTTACCGGCAAATCCGATGCCGAGATTTCAGCCTACTTACAGGATATTATCCAACAGATTCCTACAAGTATTTTACCACCCGACCTTGCTGCTCTCCCTGAATATGAGCGTAATCTTGTTATGGAACAGTACTTAAGAGACGCCGCCGGAGTAGCGCCGAAGGCAGGCGCGCCTCCTCTTGACCCATTTTATAGAAGCTTGGCTAACCAATATGTTAACCAGTATATTAATGATTTCGTCAATAGTATGCCGGCGACCTTAACCCTCGACGAGAGTACGATAGATAGCTCTACGATGCAGACTTTACAGGATGTCAGACGGGGCGTTGGCTACTTCCAAACCTGGTATCCTTGGCTGATTGTGCTGCTGGTTGTTTTAGCGGGCTTGATTTTCCTGGTTAATTGGAGCATTAAAACACCCACCCGTGTGCTGGGGATTATACTAATCGTTATCGGTATAGTTGACCTGGTGGGCATTATCTTATTAAGGACGCTGCCGGCGGTACAGTGGGCGGCGGACGCGATGAATACGGACGTTTCCCCCGCGTTACAAACCTGGATACAGGGCCTGGTGAGCGATATTGGCGGGGTGCTTTTGCCTTTAACCATCGGCATATTGGTCGTCGGCGTGGCTTTACTGGTAGTATCTATTGTTCTACCGAAGAAGCAAAAAGCGGTTCCAGTTCAGGATTCAAATTACCCTACTGCTGCTTCTCCTCCACCACCACCCCAACGCACCTAGAATAATCGCCATCACACCTGTTCCTATAGCAACAAACATGGTGGCGTCCAACCAGAAGCCATCCGGGAACATCATTAAGAGGTAATCCGTCGCCGGGTTAAGCTGCCAGAAATCGTTGGCGAAGCTCAAGAGGTGGAACTGCAGGAAAAACTGGTTGAAATCCACCGCTATCATAATCCCCACCGCCGCCATCAGCCCCAGTGTTAGTACACCTCCCCCGAAGAGTCCCCAGCCCAGCCGCCTTCTATCCCGCCACCAGAAAAGTGTCACCCCCATAAAAATCAGGGCGTAAGTGCCTGTACCTATCAGCACTTTATATCCCAGCCAGAAAAGCCCCTTAACGTCCTTAAGATGGGCTACCTCGCGCTCGTTGAAAAGGGTAAAGGGCTGTCCGTTCTTGATTACGGTTACGCTGATATATTCTTCATCCGAGTTGAAATAGCTTATCAATCCATCGGCAGCTTTGGTCAGCTCCGCCGGCGCCAAGCCCGTCACCTGACTAATGTTATACTTACTAAAGCCATACTCGTAAAGCGCGTGGCAGTTCATCGCCGCGCTTAAGCTGGCGGTCAACAGCAGCGCCGGCAGGCACAAGATGAATAGCCACTGGGCGACTATCTTAATAATTTTCATGCTATTGTTCTCTTAATAATACTCCAAAAAACCAACCCTGTGCTATAATCATTTTAGACTTTCCGTTAGGGGGAGCATGTTTAGCCATCTCCATGTACATACCGAATATAGCCTGCTGGATGGGATGTGCTCTATCCCCAAGCTGGTCGCCCGCACCAAAGAGTTGGGCATGGATAGCCTGGCGATAACCGACCACGGCGTGATGTATGGGGTTATTGAGTTTTACCAGGCGGCCAAGGAAGCGGGCATCAAGCCTATCATCGGCTGCGAAATTTATATTGCCCCCGGTAGTCGCTTCGGCAGAAACGCCGTCGATAGGAACAACTACCACCTCATTCTATTGGTGAAGAATCAGGTCGGCTACCAGAATCTTATCCAACTCACCACCAAAGCCCACCTTGAAGGGTTTTATTATAAGCCCCGTGTGGATAAAGAGCTCTTGGAACAATACAAGGATGGCCTCATCACCCTTAGCGCCTGCAACTCCGGTGAGGTGGCTTATCTAGTGCTCAACGGGCGTTACGCCGAGGCTAAAGAAGCGGCGCTATGGTATAAAAAAACCTTTGAGAATTTCTACTTGGAAATCATGCGCCATCCTATCCCGGAGGTTGAAGCCGTTAATACCTATCTCATAGAGATGAGTAAGGAACTTGACATACCCATCGTCGCCACCAATGACACCCACTACGTAAAAAAAGAGGACGCCTCCGCCCACGACCTTTTGCTTTGCATCGGCACCAACACAACAATTCACGATGAAAAGCGCATGAAAATGGCCGGCGACTTTTTTTATCTTAAAAGCCCCGAGGAAATGGCAGAACTCTATAAGGATATACCGCAGGCGCTGGAAAACACCGAGAAAATCGCGCAAATGTGCAACCTGGAGATGGAGTTCGGGCGCTTACACCTGCCGGAAATAGGTATTCCTAAAGATATGACCCCCGACCAATACCTGACGGACCTCTGCTACCAGAACCTGGAACAGTATTATCCCAACCCCACCCCCGAAACTAAAAAGCGCCTGGAGTATGAGCTTGACGTTATCAAGCAGACTCAATTCGCCAACTATATACTCGTCGTCTGGGATATTATCTCTTTCACCAAGAAACAGAACATCCTCTTCGGCGTGCGGGGCAGCGCAGCTTCGAGTATCGTTCTACACTGCCTCGGTATAACCCCCCTCGACCCCCTTGAGTTTAATCTGGTCTTTGAGCGTTTCCTGAACATCGAGCGCAAGGAGATGCCGGATGTAGATATGGACTTCCAGGACGACCGCCGCGACGAAGTCATCAACTACGTCACCCAGAAATATGGCGCCGACCATGTGGCCCAGATTATTACCTTCGGGACGCTGGGAGCGAGGGCGGCGATTAGGGATGTGGGGCGGGCGCTGGGCATGACTTATGGCGACGTCGACCGCGTAGCGCGGCTGGTGCCCCCTTTACCCGGCATGACATT
>JBGOXC010000132.1:0-4420 GCA_041478935.1 Dehalococcoidia bacterium | reverse complement strand
TCTTTGCGTATCACTGTTATTTGTCTACCGGATGAGGAAGAAGCCAAAGAAAAAAATGAAGATATCATCCTGATCAATGGTGAAATTATCCGCCGTAAAGGCCAGCGCCTCGTTGACGAGGGGTGCTTAAGTATCCCCGGCTATGTCGGTGAAATATATCGTGCGGAAGCAGTGACCGCCAAAGGACTCGATATCAACGGCAAAGAAATCCGCATTAAGGGGGAAGGGTTGCTCTCCCAGGCGCTGGAGCACGAAATTGACCATTTGAATGGCACACTTTATATCGATAGGTTAGCCAGCCCTGAAACTTTACACAAACTTGAACCGGAAGATGCAACAAAAGAAAAAGCGCCGGAAGATAATATCTAAATAGCCTGCAGTCGGTGTTTATTGTGTTCTTTGGGGAAATAGAAAAGGTCATCCAGCCTGCGGTCGGGGAAAGCCCTCTTGGCACCTACAATGAATTTCTCATTAATGCCGCGCTTACCCTCGCGGACGCGGTAGACCTGGCTGATAGATAGCCCCATCGCCATCGCTAAAGCGGAGAGATTATGATATCTCCCGCTCGCCATTTCAAACACTCTTGTCTTAATCATCATAAGTATATTTCCGGTAAAAATGTGCCAATTGGCAGCATTATAGATAAACGCAACACAAATGTCAAGTGTATTTAAAGTAAAAACTGTAAATATTACATAAACAATCACATGCATAAATGTATAACTTGTATTTTTGTATAAGTATTTATGTTAAAATACTACATTGGTCTAGTGACGATATATGCCTGATAATTGGACTCCCAAACTTGGTGATAAGTTTTTCCGACCTAAGCGCATTACACGCTTTCATTTAAGACGAGTATTAGGTGTAACCGGGCTGTTTAGCACAGCGTATGGTGATGTTGGATCTTCCATTTACTATGCTCTCGGCGTAGTTGCAATGTCTGCACTTGGTTTAACTCCCCCCGTATTAATGATTTCTGGTATTGTTTTCCTTTTTACCGCTCTGACTTATTCTGAAGGTGCTACCATGCTGCCGGAGGCTGGCGGTTCCGGCGCTTTCGCCTACCGTGCCTTTAATCCTTTGGTAAGCTTTATCGCCAGCTGGGTGCTCATGCTGGACTATATTGTTACGATGTCGATATCCGCCTTTTCCGCGGCTAACTATCTGGCTTATTTCTTTCCGATTATAGGAGAATGGCGACTGTTGGGCGCCATAGGATTGAATAGCATTATCGGCATTTTAATAGTAATGATATTGGCATATATCAATATCCGGGGCATTCAGGCTTCAACGCGTCTCAATATAGTCCTTGTGATGATTGATCTATTAACACAAGTAACTATTGCTGTGTTGGCGGTGCTTTTAGTAATTAATATTCCAACACTTATTCACAACATACATTGGGGAGTCGCCCCAACGACCAGCCAGTTTCTTTTTGGTATTTCTATTTCAATGATAGCTTATACCGGTATTGAGACAGTTTCAAATCTGGGTAGCGAAACAAAAAATCCGGGTAAAAGTATCCCCCGCGCGGTAATATTGGTGTTCATTACTGTTTTTATTCTCTGGGCTTTACTATCAATGGCGGCTCTTAGTGCCTACCCGGTTTATCAGGGGGCAGATGGACAGTGGGTAACCGACCTGACACAGAGATTCTTGAACGACCCGATATTGGGTATAGCTAATGTTATGCCGGAAGTCATCCGTCCGGTGCTAAGTTTCTGGGTGGCTTTCCTGGCGGTGACGATACTCATCATCGCCACTAATGCCGGTATGCTGGGGGCATCGCGGCTAGCCTATTACATGGGACAGCGCCAGCAGCTGCCCAGCGCTATCAGTAAAGTGAGCCAGAAAGCGCGTGTACCGTTAAACGCCATTTTCATATTCTCTGTCATCGCCGGTATATTAATCGCTATTGGTCATATCTCGCTTCTCGCTGATTTGTATGCTTTTGGCGCGGTGCTCGCGTATTCTCTAGCTCATGCTTCGATTATTGCCTTACGTATCAAAGAACCTAATCTGCCTCGGCCCTTTAAAATACCATTGAATATCCGCATTAAGGGTAAAGAAATTCCTGTTACTGCTGTCTTAGGTGGACTGGCGACTTTTGCCACCTGGTTTATCGTGGTATATACACATGAAATAGGGAGAATCGTTGGTTTTATATGGCTGGCTATCGGTTTAATTATTTACTTAATTTATCGACGCAGGCTTCGTAAGCAATCTCAAGACCAGCTAATATATCATAAAGATGATAAGGATTCTAAAGAGGTATTGTAGTTTCTTGCCAATAGAGTTATAATTGCCACTGTTAAATTGATTTTATACAAAGAAGGGAACAGTGTTTAAAAAAATACTTGTGCCGGTATCTGGGGCTAAGTCAGACGCAGAAACGGTTAAGTTGGCTTGCCGGCTAGCCAAGAAGGATAAAGGTAAAGTCTGGGCAGTATCAGTAGTGACCATTAAGCGAGCCTTACCGATTAACGCTGAAATCGATTCCGAGATTAAGAAAGCCGAGGAAATACTCGACTTAGCCGAGACCGCCGCTGGAGAAGAAGGCTATGAAGTTGAGACCGACGTTCTCCAGGCAAGAGAAGTAGGTCCCGCCATTGTTGATGAAACTGTAGAGCGGGGCGTCAGTTTGATTCTGATGGGCATTACCCACAAACAACGTTTTGGGCAGTTCAGTTTGGGCAATGTTGTGCCTTATATTCTGCAAAATTCACCCTGCCCGGTTATACTTTACCAGCAATAAAAAAGCAAAGTTAGGTTTTTATTATGAATATATTAATTATGGGATGCGGGCGGGTCGGCGCCAGGCTGGCCACTTTGCTCGATGAAGATGGTCATAAAGTGACCATTCTTGATAATGATACCTATAGTTTTCGCCGGTTACCTGCCTCCTTCGGCGGCACCGCCCTCTTTGGCAACGGTACTGATGACGAGTCGCTAAAAAAAGCCGGCATTGAAGGAGCGGATATCTTTGTTGCCGTAACCCAGGGCGATAATCGTAATGTCATGGCTTGCCAGATAGCCAAACATATTTTTAAGGTGCCCAGGGTAGTCTGCCGCATCTACGACACCCTGCGAGAAGAGATGTATAGCGCCCTTGGGCTAGAGACGCTAAGCCCTACTAAAATAATCTCCCAATTATTAAGAGAAAAGATTGAGGGTTCGGGTTAATGTATATTATCATCGTTGGCGGCGGTCGCCTTGGATATTACCTGCTTAAAGCCTTGCTCAGAGAAGGGCATGAAGTATTGGTGATAGAGAAAGACGCGCGGGTCTGTAAAACAATTACTGATGAGTTGGGCAGCGTCTGCTTCCGTGGCGATGGATGTGAAGCCTCTACCCTCGCCGAGGTTGGTACCGGCCGTGCCGATATGTTTGTCGCTGTCACCGGGGATGATGAAGATAACCTCGTCGCTTGCCAGATCGCCAAACATAAGCACAATGTGCCCCGCACCATCGCCCGCCTCCGCAATCCTAAAAACGCCGCTCTATTTAAAAAATTGGGCGTGGATGTAACGGTCAACACCACCGACCTTATTATTGAGGCGATTGAACATGAAGTGCCCACCCACCCCGTCACCCAATTGCTTACGCTTGATGAAACGGGGATGGTCATCGTCGATGTTAAAATACCACTAAAGTCTGCCGTTGTCGGGAAAATGGTCAAAGACCTTCCCCTCCCCGCTGAAAGTAAACTTGCGTTGATAATTCCCAGTAAAGGTACAGCTCATGTTCCCGTGGCTCATACCATCCTTCAGCCCGGCGACCAGATTATTGCCATCACCCCCTCTCAATATAAAGAAGAGTTAGAAAAAGCCTTGCGTAGCACCTAGGCTGACCAATACGCTTATTCTTGCTCTTTAGCTTTTTCCACATATAACAAGCTCCTATCTGTTTCTTTGTCAAATAGTCATTTCTTTGAATTCGCCAAATGGCATAAATTCGTGGTAAAGTATGTGTCTGTAAAAGACGCGTGGTTCGGCAATATCGGGCGGAGTGACTGGATGGAAACAGGTAAATTTAAAAGTGTTTGGACCTTGGTCGCCTTATTGCTGGTGATGGTTATTATCGCTGGCATTGTGTTTATTGGACTTAAGTGCCGCGGTGGTCAAGTTGTTGAAATTACCTTGGCACCGGAGCGTGAAATCGCCGGGACCATCTATATCGGTGGGGCGGTCAATAATCCCGGCTACTACCCCATCTTCGCCGGTGATACTCTGGAAGCCATTATCGCGGCAGCGGGGCGACTAAAGCCAGGCGCTAGCTTCGACGATGTTGAACTTATTATTGGCGCTGCGGCTGAAGGAGAGACTCCCCAGAAGATAGATATCAACCGCGCGGAAGCTTGGCTGTTGGAAGCCCTCCCCGGCATCGGCAAGACGACAGCGCAGGCTATTATTGATTA
>JBGOXC010000128.1:0-4596 GCA_041478935.1 Dehalococcoidia bacterium | reverse complement strand
TGTTGACGGTGTCAATTTCCCACCCAACATGCCGCTTACTTTAAGATTTGATGCCACAACACTAACCCCGACCAGCGGTAGTACGGCAACTGGCACTACCGGCACTTTCTCCAGTGTAATTACAATCCCAACCACCGCTACCACCGGAGCCCATACCATTACCGCTATTGCCGGGGCTGGCACAGATTCTGACACCTTTACCGTAACTGGGGGAGGCGTCGTTCCGCTTACTATTGACCCAAACAACGGCTACGTTGGTATCTCTGCCACTATCAGCGGGGGTGGTTTTATTCCTAGCCACGCCTTCACCGTTACCTGGGATGGAGCTACCACTAATACTACGGGTACCGTACAGCCGAGTGGCTCCTTTGTTACCATCTTTATCATACCTGCCGCGATACACGGGGCTCATACTATCGGCGTCACTGACGGCACCAATACTGCCAGCGGAACATTCACCATAGAATCTACACCACCGGCAACACCACAACCTTTGCGACCCTATATGGATGAGGGTGTATCATCGCCAATTACCTTCGATTGGGATGACGTTACCGACCCCAGTTTGCCAGTAACCTATAATCTGCAGATTGCAACCTCGGCAAACTTCACAACCGACTCGATTCTTATTAATAAGACCGGACTGACGGCATCACAATATATCCTCACCCCCGATGATGAGTTAAAGGTTACCACGGGAGTGACATATTATTGGAGAGAAAAGGCTGTGGATGCCGCCCAAAACGAGAGTGCCTGGACCGGCGCTAATTCATTCTCGATTTCTCAAGGATTTTCATTCTCCGGCTGGCCTCTCTACACAACTATCGCCCTAGCGGCGATACTACTATTCCTGTTCGGCATCTGGTTAGGCCGCAAGACTGCATACACCTATTAATCTTATAGATAGAGAACCCCCCTCTCCTCCACCAAGGGAGAGGGGGGTTTTTTAATGCCATTTTTAGCCCACTATTAACTTCTGTATTACCCGGTGTACGTCCCGGTATAATCCACCTGACCTAATACATGTCCTTCAATGGCGTCCATCACCGTGTGCCCGGTAGGTTCAGATGCCAGGTCCAACATTATATCCAGCGCATATAATCGGAAACGATAGTGATGGACTTCTCCTGGAGGCGGGTCCGGTCCGCCATAGCCTATCGTGCCATAGCCATTTTGTCCCTGCTTGGCTCCGTTAGATAGGGTCGCGGTAAAAGGCTGATTCTCAGCCAACCCGAAGACAGCGGCAGGAATATTGAAAACTATCCAGTGACAAAAGAAGTCTGTCCCTTGCGGATTGCCGACATCGGTATCGTCCATAATAAGAACGAATGATACGGTGCCTTCGGGAGCCCCACTCCAGCTAAAGTGCGGGGAGCTATTGCCACCCTGCCAGCCATACACAAGGGGCATATTGCCACCCTCTGGGAATGATGTTGATGTGAGAATAAATTCAACCTGCGTTTGTGTCTAGGTTTGGGTATGGGGTATCGTTAAAGTTTGGGTTTGCGTGTACGTGTAGGTCGTTTGATGACAAAGTAGTAATTTCATTGCTTGGACAGGCCGTGAGAATGAGGAGCGGCACGAGCACTAGAACCAATGCCGGGTAAAACCTTTTACTCATCTCTCCCTCCTAATGAAGTTAATGGTAAGGACATTTTAAACTAAAGAGACGATTAACACAACAGCTTTTTCAGAAATAAAAAAGGGAAGCACTAACGCTCCCCTCACCTTTTCCCGTCTCCCTCTTTCACAAAGAGACATTAAGGAAACTGAGAAATTACGACTCTTCAGTGTCATCAAGATTGTGCATTATTTCTGTTTTTTTTATACGTTCTTGACGACGGTTATTACTCCCATATACAAAGACACCCACGAGACTTACAATGTCTAAACCTGCTATTACAGTACCGGCCCAATCGTGATCGTTAATAATCAGGAAAACAGAACCACCTAATAAGCATAAAACAACAAATGCTCCGATCCATAATCCACAATTTGCCCTTTTAGAATCTCCAACTATAACCGTCTTTTCAAGAGTCTGACGATGGTTGGCTTGTCTCTCAGCCATAGTTAGAATACGGTTAGCAGCACCTGGCATTACTCTTTCATATTCTTGAAGATCAGAAGGTCTTGGAAGTGGCCCGGAATAAGAAGCCTCTATTCTTAGCTGCCTGACAGTTCTGCCTTTAGATTCAGGTGCTTTTTCTTTTATATCTTTAATTGGTTTTGGTAGTTTTTCGTTTTGCTCTTTAGGCATATAGATTTTTACTCACTCATTTGAGCGTTATTTTTTTCATAGCATTGCGAATATCTGTACCGACAATCTTCCAATCCATATACAAAGCTATTTCATCAGCTTTTTCTTCGGATTCTGATGCGTTATACTCATTTAACGTATTACCAAAATCTATTATGCGTGCTATACCCTCTACAAATGATGGGGTTGCATATAAGAAATCACTACGAGGTGCCATAAATATCTCCTTAAGTAATGTTTTATCTTTTAATCAACCTATATAAGTATATATTACATTATATTATGCATGTCAAATGCTATGTATATACTTGAAGATAATTTAATAGTACCACACACCTTTTTACACTTATAATATCTATTCTACTATTTTTATTGCAATTAGACACTTGATTTATTGCCCTATCATTCATTTCACTATCCTCTCCCCTCCCCGCTCCCCCTCGCCGTCTTGGGGATATAGCCGCGTCCAGCTTCCGCCGCCAGAGCCAGACTCATCAGGAAGTCGTCGTGGCCGTCGGAGGGGTTCACGAAAAAGTTCATCGTCTGGTTAGGGCGGTACTGGGTGTGGGCTTTTTCCATTTCAAAGCAGAACTGTTGATATTCCTCACTGCCATCACCTTGATAGACTTTAAGCCGGCCGGAGTTGATGGCCGCGAGCAGATTGAAGCCCAGCTCGCTCTTAGATTTTTGCGTGAAGGTGAACGATATGACTCGTGAGCCTAATGCCTGGCGCAGGAACGACGCCACCGGCTCGCCGACGCCCGTGGCATCCACAACGATTTTCCGGCAGCGCCAAACGTTTTTTAAGATATCCACAAGCTGCGCGTAAAGCTCAGTATGTTTGCGTCCCACCCAACGGTAATGCTCGACGATTTTGATTTTAGGCTCTTTGGTGATGGAATCAACTTCCGTAAAGTCCAGCTCGCCGATGGTAACGACCGTGGCATCGCGTTTGGGGTTGAGGACGAGCAAATTATCCTCAAGTTCCGCTTCGCCAGCGATATCGATGCCCGCCACGTAAGTCTTACCTGCTTCTCCCCTTCTCATTCGCGAGTGGTCGCCCTGGAGCTGCTCCCTCTGCTGGGCATTAAGGAATCTGCCCCCGCCGTGTATCGGCATCAGGCGATATTGCGTTAAAAAAAGCGGGTGGTTTTCGCCCAATCTTGCGCGCTCCGCCTGCACATAGGCGAGGTAGTCCGGATTGTATTTGGCGACGTCCTGCCAGTCGTAGCGGAAGTGGCGCCTGATGCCATCCCGCCGTTCCAGATCGAGGTTGGTCTGCTTGACCTCTTCGAGCAGGGTCGTGTCGTCCCAGGTAGTGCCGTAATGCACCGTGGTAACATTGGTCGTCGCGCCCATCGGTTTAAACTCCTTGGTGTACTTTTCTTTACTCACATCCTGCGATTCATCGATTTCGAGGAGGAGGTGTGCCGTGTTTCCAACGACGTTAGCCGATTCGTCCGCCGAGAGGAAGATGGCGCGGGCGCTGCCGAGCCTGATGATGTATCCAAGCTCCGACTCCCATATCCCGTAGAATCCGGCGTCGTTGAGGCGGTCTTTGAGCCTCATCAAGGAAATCATCGTCTGCGGCAGGAAGGTGGGCGAGCATTTAATCAAGTTTTTTGGTTCTCCCATGTGCAAGAACAATAAAAGCAACTCAAGCTGCGCGGAAAGCTCGTTTTTGCCGCCCTGCCGCGCTATCTCCACGGAGAAGGTCAGACCTTGCCCCCCATAAACACTCGCCAGCACCGCTAAAGCAACATCTCGCTGATAGGGGCGCAACCGATTGATGACGGTTTTTTCTTCCATATTTGTTTTCCACGTTCCCATTGTCATTCTGACGTAGCCCAGAATCCACTAATAGATACACATATTAATAATTCCTTAAGTGGATTCCAGTCTTCGCTGGAATGACGGGGTTGAGATTTGTTTTTGAGTTATTTTTTTAAGCTTTCACGTATAGTTTGTTCGTGAGAATTGTTTATTGTTTTATGTTAAATTACGTTTATATTTTCTTAGTTAAAACGGCACTGCCGACGTTGATGCCAAGAGGAACGATAATATCTTTGATAACATTACCGATTGCCTCCTTAAGTCCATGCCGCTGCGCCGCAGAAATCTGATACCTGGTGCGTATCAATCTTTCCAAGGCGTTGGTCGCCCTCACCAGAATTTTTAGAGCAGTATCATCGCCGTCTAGAATGGCTTTTTTGATTTCCAGCCGCATCAAGGCGATTTCTTCATCAATGCCTTCGATACAAGCGGCTTTTTCAAAGTCGCGTTTATCCGCTTCATCGAACATTTTTGAATAAAAGCCATGTTTCATGGCGTTTCTGTTA
>JBGOXC010000232.1:0-2620 GCA_041478935.1 Dehalococcoidia bacterium | reverse complement strand
TGTTGCTTCGGATTCATTGACGATAGAAATCACCGGCGACGAAGACAAAATCGAGTCAATGCTTAAGCTGCTGCGCGGTTTCGGTGTTAAAGAAATAGCCCGCACCGGTCGTGTTGCTATGGTGCGTGGTACTTTAGGCGCTCCGCCCCCGGAAGAAAAACCTGCCCGCGCCCGCGTAAAAAAAGAGAATGCATAGTTATGAGTGAGAGCTAAACAGCCCTTAAGTGAATTACATTAGCTTTGTTTGCGTTTCTTTTTCCCCTTTTTTCTTTAGCGGGATAGTAAAATAGAACGTGCTTCCTTTGCCAACCTCACTCTCTACCCAGATTTTACCTCCGTGTGCCTCCACCAATGCTTTGCATAGGCTTAATCCAAGCCCCATTCCTCCCGGGTCTTTTCCCAGCCTCTGCTCGATACGTTACATGCGGTCGAATATTTTGGTTACTTCCGCAGCCGGTATCCCCATTCCCTGGTCGGCAACACATACCAGCAATTCTTCCGCATTTATCTTCGCCCTTACTGTTATTTCAATCCCTTCAGGTGAATATTTAATCGCGTTATCCAGAAGATTGTCTATCACCTGTCGCAAACGCTTGACATCTGCTGTGATCATGGGGAGTTGGTGGTTTATTTCGGTTTTAAATTTGTAGTTTGGTGCCCTTAATTTTGCTTCCGATACTGCTGCTAAAAAGATATCGCTTGGCTTAACTGTTTCCAGATTTAGCCTCAATAAACCGGCGTCTAGCCGCGACATGTCCAATAGGTGTTCGATTAGCTCTGTCAGCCGGTCGGTAGAGCTGTCTATTGCTTTTAGCGTCTCCCATATTTGTTTACGTTTTAATTTGTTATAATAATCAAGCAGTAAGGTGGTGTAGCCTTTGATTCCAGCCAACGGTGTGCGCAATTCATGTGATACGGTGGATAACAAATTTGTTTTCAGTTTATCCAACTCACGGTATTCAATCACTTTCAGGTGCTCTTCTTCTACTTGCTTAGTCTCAGTGATTCTAGCTAATTGTTCGGCAATAGAATTTATTAAGTATCTTTCTTCTTTCATGAATGGGCCTTCATCAAGCTCTGGTCTCTTCTTCAGGTAATTGACCTCTACCTCACCTGCTTTTACTCCGTAAATATTGATATCCGCAGATTGCTTCCATTCAGTATCTCTGTAGTTCTTCGTCTCAAATTTCTTGCCATGGAGAGTAAGCCTCGCAACGGTGATCTCTGGATACTGCCATGCCTGAGGCAGTACATTTATCACTTTTTTGTATATCTCTTTATCGTTAAACTCTGTTCTCGAACTAATCTCATCAATATTATAGAGACAGCGAAGTTCTTTATACCGCTCGGACAAAGCGTGCTCCGCCTGCTTGCGCTCGGTAATGTCCTTTTCAAGTTGCCAGGTGCGTTCGTGGATCAGATCTTCAAGATGGTCACGCTGTTGCCGCAACTTTTCTGCCAACCGTTTTTGACCTGATGACAGGTAGGTGATTACGCCCGCGACAAGTATAAAGATTAAGACTCTGACAAACGCTTGCAGGAGTATCTCCGAATCATGTGTAAAGGCTACCGTGAGAATAAAATAGATGCACGCAATGATAACAGAGAATGCAAATCCGCGCCTCGTGTAATATATACAGGCGAGGATAATGGGAAAGTAAAAGAGGTTCTGAACAATTATGAAATAACCGAAGGAAAAGGACAATATAGTGGCCCCGATAGCCAAAATTGTGGTTGCGGCCAGTGTGATAAATCCTATTCGATTTGACTGAAAACCTACCTTTGGGAGTTCACCTTTTTTCATCGTCATCTCTTAAAGGGGCATCGCAACGCAATTTAAACCAATAAAAAAAAGGTACCACGTAACCGCTATTAGACAGCGATTTTTGTGCCCTTGTTTCATCACCACACCTCCTTGACTAGATATAAAGAGGTATTTTAAATCTAATGTTCTATTTTTATGTATAGTCTATAGCCAAATTTATACAATTGTCAAATCTGTGGACAAATAGCGTCTATTTCTGCCGTTATGTACGTATTCGATGTTGTTGTTTTGTCTTTTGGTCTAAAGACGTATCTGTTACCACTCTTAAGCTATTAACTACTTGGTCCTCGGTACTTTTTAGCGATAAAATGTCTTTAGCCTCACCATATAGACAAATAAATGTAATATCTGTATAATGTATCCATATAACCATGTCGTACGATAATTGTTCTGGCCATAAGAGAATAATTCTCATCCTTACCAGCCCCTCTCTGATATAAAAGGAGAGGGGACTAATCGGTTGTATCCCAACAATTATTCTCTTAAGGAGGAACATTAAATGGACAGGGTTATTATTTTTGATACCACACTGCGGGATGGGGAACAGGCGGCGGGTGGCTCTCTCAACGTTCAAGAAAAACTGGAAATTGCGCGTCAGCTAGAAAAACTGGGTGTTGACGTTATCGAAGCTGGTTTCCCCGTTACCTCCCCCGGCGATTTTGAGGCCGTCCGGCTTATTTCAGAAAAGGTCCGTGCGCCCTCTATTTGCGCCCTCATGCACGCCAATCTCAAGGCAATTGACGATAGCTGGAAGGCGATTAAGAAAGCGTCTAATCCCCGCATCCACATCGTCCT
>JBGOXC010000075.1:0-6072 GCA_041478935.1 Dehalococcoidia bacterium | reverse complement strand
GTGGATGAGCTGGTGGAGCTAGGCAGCCTCGACCCGGAGGTTATCGTTACTCCCGGCATTTACGTAGATAGAATTGTGGTGAGGAAGGGGGTATAACATGAAAGAGCGACTTGATGAGCAGACGATGGCGTTGCGGGTAGCCAAAGAATTTAAGGACGGTATGGTCATCAATTTAGGTTTCGGCATTCCCACGCAGGCCGCCAATTTCATCCCTGAGGGTATCGAGGTTATTTTTCACGCCGAGAACGGTTGCCTAGGCTTTGGTCCCACACCCACCCGGCCGGAAGACGAGGACTTTCACCTCGTTAACGCCACCGGCCAGTTCGCCACCCGCAAGCCCGGCATGTGCTTCTTCGACCATGACCAGTCGTTTACGATGATACGGGGTCGGCACATCGACCTCTGTGTTTTGGGCGCTTTGCAGGTATCGGAAAGAGGCGACCTGGCTAACTGGACCATTCAGCTCGGGCGGCCCGGCAATATCGGTGGGGCAATGGATTTAGCCTTCGGTGCACATCACCTGATTGCCGTGATGACCCATACTACGAAAGATAATCAGACCAAGGTGCTTAAGGAATGCACCTACCCCTTAACCGCCCCCCACTGCGTTAATCTGATTGTCACGGATATCGCCGTCATCGAAGTGACGCCGGAAGGCTTGCTCTTGAAAGAGACCGCCCCCGGCTGGACGGCGGCGGAGGTGCAGGCGCTGACGGAACCTAAATTAAAAATAGCTAAAGACTTGAAAGAGATGGAGCTTTAAAAATATAAACAATCATTATCGGCCTTGACCCGATAATCCAGCCCCTTTAACCCTTACTGGATTCCAGCTTTCGCTGGAATGACAATTTTGAATGGAGGTCTACTATGGGAAAGCTCGACGGCAAAATAGCTCTGGTAACCGGCTCTAGCCGCAGCATCGGCAAAGCCATCGCTATCGCCTTAGCTGAAGAAGGTGCCAACCTGGTGCTGGCGGCGCGCAGCGCCGATGGCTTAAATGCTACCGCTAAAGTCATTAAATCGCTGGGGCGTGATGTGGAAGTAGTACCCACCGACGTTAAAGTCGAGGCGCAGATAGATAACCTCTTTAAGCAGGCTATGGCGCGCTTCGGTCGACTAGATATCCTCGTGAACAACTCCGGTGTTTTTCATGCAGCCCCAATTGATAAAGTACCCACCGAGGACTGGGATAACGTTATCGCCACCAACCTGCGGGCGCCGTTCCTCTGCACCCGAGCGGCTTTCGCTATCATGAAAGCGCAAGGCGGGGGACGCATAATTAATATCGGTAGTATTTCCGCCTCACGCGTCCGCTATGGCAACGTCGCTTACAGCAGCGCCAAGTTCGGGCTGGTGGGGTTAACTCATACCACCGCGCTAGAAGGACGCGAGTTCAATATAACCTGCGGTATCCTGCATCCTGGTAATACCGAGCGTGATAACCGTCCCCCCGAAGGCACAGGCTGGACGGCAGAGCCGTACATGTCCCAGGAAGAAATTGCCGCGGCTGCCGTCTTTATGGCTTGCCAGCCGCCCAGTGTGAACGTGTTGGAAATCATCCAGCTTCACAAAGACCAGCTGTATTTAGGGAGGGGATAGTTACTTTTCTAAGTACTGCCGGTATCCCGCCAGGTAGCGTAATACCCGCGCGGCTCGGCGAGGGTGGCTGTATTCTGGAATCATTACTTTGGGGGGCGTATTCATCTCCGGCGTCGCAGGTAGATTCCATCTTCTGATATACACCAGCGGCTTGTCATACTCTTTAAGCTGCTGGTAGAGTTTTGTTTGACTCTTTTCCACTTCTGCCTGCATCGTACGGATTTGCTCCGGTTTAAGGATGCCGGTCATGCTCGGAGGGAGGAGCATCGGCGGCAGGAGGGATATCACGGCGTCTACATTTTTGTCTTCCAGCAGATACTGCAGGCATTTGGCGCCCACATTCTCACCGCCCGCCATCCTTATCCCCACCAGGTCGACCGGATTGCCCGGCACCCACCGTGATGGCAGGATGGTGCTCATCTTCTTGAGTGTCTGCGGTTCTAGCGAGGTTATTTCCAGCCCTTCTTTCTCGCAATCTTCGGCAGTTACCACCCCGAAGCCTCCGCCGATAGTGAGTATGCCCACGCGGTTGCCTTTAGGCAGCGGCAGACGGCACAAAGCCAGGGCGGTGTCGCATAGTTCCTCTTCGTCTTCTGTCCTTATCACGCCGGCCTGCTTGAATGCCGCCGTATAAATCGCGTCGGAACCGGCTAATGCCCCGGTGTGTGACCGCGCTGCTTTAGCCGAGGCGCCGGTGGTACCGGACTTCACGACGATAATGGGTTTTTGCTTAGTTATTTCTCTGGCAAGATTGAAGAAACGCCTGCCTTCCCGCAGCCCTTCAATATATATCGCGATGAGGCGTGTATTATCGTCATGGGATAGGTACTCCAGGAAGTCTTCAAGGCGTAAATCCGCCTCGTTGCCCGTACTCACGAACTTGCTTAGCCCGATGCCTCGCCCCGCCGCCATCTGCATGATGCTAAGACCCAGCGTGCCGCTCTGACTTAATAGCGCCATCGGACCGGCAGGAATCCTATCCGCGAAGCCGACGCTGGCGACGTGTGTATAGAAATCGGCGTGACCGTTGCAGTTAGGTCCGGTAAAGCGTATCCCGCCCTCTTGCGCGATTGATTTAATTTCGGCTTGGAGACTGGCGCCGTTAACATCTACTTCGGCAAACCCCGCCGAAATGATGACGGCGGTTTTAACCTTTTTCTCGGCGCATTGCCGAAATACCTGCGGCACTACCGCTGCCGGCACCACGATAATCGCCAGCTCCACCGGACCGGGTATATCCAGGATGCTTTTATAGGTCTTTATCCCCAGCACCTCCGCCTCGTTGGGGTTCACTGCGTAAGCTTGCCGGCCTGCCTTGGCTTTAGCGGATTCCACAACTGCCCGCATGGCATCATGGCCCCACGTCCCCACGGTACCCTTTGCCCCGATAACGGCAATCGAATCGGCGTTAAATAAAGCGCGCCAGAAGCTATCATCTTTGTATTCGAGAGTATCTTTAGAGTTCATAGGTATATTGACATTATAAGTTATATGTAGCAATAAAATAAAATACCCGCGATAGTAGCTGTCATAAATATGTAACTATTTTCATATCGATTTTATAACTATTAGATATATGGTATCCTATTATCTTAAAACATATCGTGATATAATTGTTAATACTTAAGCAGAATAAAAAGTAAGGGAGGCATATATGAAAGGCGACGCTAAAGTAATTAACACCCTAAATTCCTTGTTAGCGGATGAACTCACGGCGGTTAACCAGTACATGGTGCACTCGGAAATGTGCGAGAACTGGGGCTATGATAAGCTCGCCGCGGTAATCCAGAAACGTGCCGTGGAAGAGATGAAACATGCAGAAAAGCTTATCGCGCGTATCCTGTTTCTGGAAGGTATCCCCATCGTAAGCAATTTAAAGAAGATGAATATCGGTGCGGATGTGCCCAAAATGTTTGCCAGTGACCACGGTCTGGAAGCTGGCGCCATTAAAAGCTATAATGCCGGCATCGTTTCATGCGGCGAGGCTAAGGATTTCGCCACGCGTGAAATTTTAGAGGGCATCCTTAACGATGAGGACCGCCATATCGATAACATAGAAGAAATTCAGGACGAAATTGGGCAGATGGGCATCCAGGTTTTCCTGTCCACCCAGCTTCCATAAGTCCGCAATCAGCGTTTATAAAGCCAGTTTCTTAGTATTATGGGGGAGATGATTGTCGTTAAAAGACTCATCAAAATTAATGCAGAATAGGTACTTTGCGTTATCATATTTTGGTCAAGTCCTATCAGTGCTACTATCATAGCCACTTCGGCCCGAGGCGACATCCCCACGCCGATAATCATAGAGTCTTTAAAACTTGTGTGCTGTATTAGTGCTGGCAATCCGCAGCCGATAACTTTTGTGAGTATGGCAACGGCAGATAGCGCCAAAATAAACCACACTAAACTCAAACTAACGTTATGGAGATCCATAATGATTCCCAGTGATACAAAGAAAATTGAGGCGAATATTATCTGCAGGTGTTCTGCTCCCTCTCTGAATATTTTTTCGCGTGTCAGTTTTACTCCGGCGAAAGATGCCCCGGCGAGAAATGAACCGACGATGGCTGATAGCCCTACGAGCTCGGCAACCATAGCGTATAAAAACGCGACCATAATCGCGAAGATAAAGATTGATTCAGGAAATTTCGCGGCTAATTTTGTTTTATCTAAACCTGTGATTAATCTGCCTAAAAGGAACTTGCCGATTAGAATGCCGATTACTATAAAACCTACCGCTTTAACTGCGATGAAAACCAACGACATTACCTGCACATCTCCAGATACCACTCCCTTTGAAACCGATAAAGCCAAAAGGGCAAGAACGTCGTCGATAACAGCAGCGCCGATTATCACCTTGGCAGTTTCGGTCTGGAGCTTGCCCATTTCCCTAAGGATGTTGGCAGTGACGGCGATACTCGTGGCGGTGAGAGCCGTACCGATGAAGATAGAAGCTTTAAAATCAAAATCGAACAGCACCGCCAAGAAATATCCAGCAAATGCAGGAACGACAACACCGAAAAGGGCGATGATGAAATAGCGGACTTTGGTGATATCAGTAATGTTAAATTCAAGGCCGATAGTAAAGAGCAGAACCACTGCGCCAAGGTGGGCTAACGTGGACACGAAATCAGTATATGTAACCCATCCGAGCAGGCTCGGACCGACAACGATGCCAGCGAGTATTATCCCCACTACTGCCGATTGGTTTATGCGATAGGCAATCAGGTAGCCTGCCAGTGCTACAAACATCAGCAGGCTCATTTGGAATTCTGTGTTGGATAGTATTGATTCTCCGCCGGGCAATTCTTTCTCCTAAGTTCTTATTGTATTAAGTATATCGAAATGCAGTAAAACTGTATAGTCTGCCAGGCCACACTACTCTCTTCGATTGACTTTATTTTCTGGTATGCATTATTCTTCTAACCATGAACATAGCCATTACCGGCATTTCCGGCTACATTGGCACCAGACTCCTTAATCACCTTGACCACCTGGATAGTGTAAAAAAAATTGTCGGCATCGATGTCCGGGAGCCCCGGATTAAGTCGGCTAAAATCAAGTTTTATCATCATGATGTCCGCCAGCCGTTTGGCGATTTATTTATTGAAAACGGCGTGGATACTGTGGTGCACCTGGCTTTTATCCTCCGCCCGACGCGTAATATAACTCTAGCTCGGCAAATAGATATCGAGGGGACGAAGAATCTGCTTGATGCTTGCCGGCAAGCCAAGGTTAAGCACCTGTTGTATTTGAGTAGCCATACCGTCTATGGCGCCCGCAAGGATAACCCGATGCTACTAACCGAGGATGCGCCGCTCCGCCCAATATCCGGCTTCCAGTATTCCCAGGATAAAGTGGAAATTGAACAAGCCCTGCGGGATTTTACCAACTCTACTAATAACATTACGCTTACTATCTTGCGGAGCTGTCCGGTCGTCGGCGCTAACGCCGTCGGCTCGGCGACTACCATCATGTTCACGCCGTTCGTCATGCTCGGCGTTATCGGTTCCGATGCTCCGATGCAATTTATCCATGAGGACGACCTGATAAATCTCATTGGATTGTTCATTAAGCACAAGAAAGGCGGTATTTATAATGTCGCTGGTGATGGAACGCTTAAGTATAGCGAGGTTGCTCGGACGCTGCATAAAAGGCTTTTAAAACTGCCCGGTAAATTATTGGAGTTGGTTGTATCCTTTTCCTGGACAACCCACTTACAGAGCGCGGCGCCGGCCGGCTGCCTAAAATTTATTCAATATCCGCCGGTGGTAAGCACGGATAAACTTAAGAGGGAACTGCGATACAAATTTCAATACTCTTCCAGAGAGGCTCTGTCGTGCTTAGCCGCATTAATTTGTAGATAAGGGAAAACAATGTTTAGCTATGATATCAAAAATGTTACGAGTGAAGCCGATATTGATAATACGCTGACTTTTGCCAGAGTGGTCTTTGCCGATATCCCTTACCTTG
>JBGOXC010000142.1:0-4339 GCA_041478935.1 Dehalococcoidia bacterium | reverse complement strand
TCAAAAATAGTGACTTTATAACCCATCTTGCGCAGGTCATAAGCCGCCATGATGCCGGCCGGGCCGCCGCCGACGATAGCCACCTTCTCTTTCTTCGCCGCGGCGATGGACAAATCATCAGCATATTTGCCGAAGTCAGCCGTCACTCTCTTAAGGGCATTGATGGATATAGCTTCCTCGACCTCGCCGCGTTTGCACTTAGCTTCGCAGGGGTGTGTGCAAATTCTGCCGATAATAGCGGGGAAGGGAAGGGTCTTTTTAATCAAGGTTAAAGCTTCGTCGAACTGGCATTCTTTAATCAAGCCGACGTAGCCGCGGATATCGATATGCAGGGGGCAAGTGGCCTGGCAGGCCGGGGGCGCGCCAGTCATACACTTGGCCGGGTCGACGACGTAGGGAACGGTTTTTTCGCCGGTCTTGCGCTTTTCTCGCTGGTCTAAAATACTGCAGAGTCTCCTGGCGACAATAACCGAGGGACCCTGGAACTTAATAGCTCTTTCCAGAACATCAATAAGCTTGGGCAGGTCAAAGGAATCAACCACCTCGACGAACTTCACGCCACTCCCCCGGGCGACATCCTCGATTTTAACGTCGGTCGCAGGGTCACCGCTGGAGCCGGGGTGGGGCTGAAAACCCGTCATGCCGGTAGTGGAATTATCCATCACCACCATCGTCATATTTGATTTCGTATACACTGCATTAATCATTGGCGGGATGCCGGAATGGAAAAAGGTGGAATCGCCAAGATGGGCGATGACCGGCACATCCAACACATGCGCAAAACCGTTGCCCAGCCCGAAAGCGCCGCCCATGCAAATGGCGGTGTCATCCGAGTTTAGCGGTGGGTTGGCCGCCAGCGCGTAGCACCCGATGTCGCCGGTCTTGACCGGCTCCTTGCCGGTTGCCTGCTGGTAGCGGCGGGCGGCGATATTAATGGCATATGCCGAGGCGCGATGCGGACAGCCGGCGCACATCGTCGGAGGGCGGAGGGGCAAAAGAGCGGCCGTCTCTTCTCTAAGTTTATCAATTGCCGCGAAATCCACGGGCGGTTTGACGCCGGTCAGCTTGCTTAAAGCCTCGGCGACCAGCCGACTTCCCAGCTCGCCGGCCAAAGGAATAACGTCTTTGCCGTGGATTTTTACGGCGATGCTAGACTGCTGGGCAATCACCCTAACGCCATCCTCGACGAAAGGCTCAAGCTCTTCCACTACCACCACCTCCGGCACGGATTTTAAGAACTGCTGCGTGAGCTTTTCCGGCAATGGGTACGGTGTGCCGATTTTGAGAATAGAAATACTATCTTCAAGACCCAGCCACTTAATCGCCTCCAGGGCATAGCCGTAAGAAATACCGCAGGCAATGACACCCAGTTTGGCGCCTTTTCTAATAGTAAGATGGTTATAAGGGAGGGTGTCAACAACACCCTTGATTTTAGCCATGCGCTGGATTACCAACCGGCGGTTGACGCGGTAGTTGGCGGGCAGGCAGACGAGCTTAATCGGGTCTTTAACGAATTTAGCCTGCCTTTTTCCTGACTCAATGCCGCCAAGAACAACATTGCTGCGGGCGTGGCCAATGCGGGTAACCGAGCGCAGCATGAACATTTGGCCGAACTCCTCGGAGAGGCGGAAAGCGTCAACCATCATATCCTTAGCTTCTTGTGCGGAACAAGGCTCCAGCACCGGGATATAGCCCTGGCGGGCGATGTAGCGGTTATCCTGCTCGTTCTGGGAGCTCCATTGACCGGGGTCGTCGGCAGAAATGACCACTAATCCGCCGCGGGCGCCCATGTAGCTGGCCGTCATAATGGGGTCGTGGGCAACGTTCATGCCGACGTGCTTCATGATGGAAAGCGACCGCAGACCGCTGATAGACCCCGCCAGCGCTACTTCAAAAGCAACTTTTTCGTTAATTGACCACTCGGCATACATGCCGGTGTTTTTCGAGTTATTCACCAGCGTCTCGGTGATTTCACTGGAAGGGGTGCCGGGGTAAGCGGCTACCACCTGCACGCCGGCTTCAATAGCGCCCCGCGCGATGGCCTCGTTGCCGAGCATGAAGAGGGTCACGCCGGGGGCATCGGATGTTATGGAAACTTCAGCTACCTTGTTCAAGACAGTCCTCCTGACCGGAACATGGATTACTCCACACCGTTATCTTTAAGCAGAAAGGGATTAGGGAGTTTTAAGTATAAAAACCGTTCTTTCTGTATATATTTTACACGTTGGCAAGTAGAGTTGGCAAACAGTTTGACACCAAAACAAAATGGATGTATTATTACGACAACCAAAAAAGGAGGAGGGCCATGTCAGATAAAGATTTCGCGGAAAAGTTCATCAAGGCGGAAAACGAGGCGTGGCTGAAGGGGAACGTAAACGCCCTGGACGAAGTCGAAGATGCCAATGTCGTCTATCACTTCCCGTCATTTCCGGATGTTACCGGCCGGGAAGCGCATAAGCAGTTTATCGCCGCGGCATGTAAAGCTCTTTCCAACATCAAAATAGACATTAAATATTTAATGGGGGAAGGCAACCTCGTAGGGTTCGTATATAAAGATAGTAAGAAATCCACCGGCGAGTTCTTCGGACAGCCGCCAACCGGAAAAGTGATGTCCGCCAACGAGCTTTGGCTTTTCCGCCTCAAGAACGGCAAGGTTATCGAAGGCTGGATGTACGGCACGACTACAGTTTCGGATTAGCTCATAACACTAGAACATAATAACGTTGCGTATCACGTCGCCCTTTTCCGATGAAGCCAGTGCTTCGTTGATTTTCGCAAAGGGATAGTGACCGGAAACAAGCTCATCCAGCTTGAGTCGCCCCGCCTTATAAAGTTCAATCAAACGGGCGATATCGATACGGAGTTTTACCGCTCCCATGGCGCTGCCGGTCAGCTTTTTCCCCGCCATAAAGTCCAGCGGAGTAAAATCAGTCATTTTCTCACCAAAACCATGACCGATAATGTTGGTCAGGCCATCCCGGGCGGACATCATAAAGCCCATGCGCAGTATCTCGATACCCGCTACCGCGACGATAACGTAATCCGCGCCTCGTCCGTAGGTAAGTTCATGCACTTTCTTAATGGGGTCTTTTTCTTCTTTAGCGTTAACCGTATGCGTGGCGCCGAAAACCTTTGCCGTTGCCAGTTTGTGGTCACGCACATCGACGGCAATAATAGGATAAGCCCCGACATAAGCCGCCCCCTGAATCGCGTTAAGGCCGACGCCCCCGCAGCCGACCACGGCGACGCTGCTGTTGGCGGTTACTTTTGCCCGGTATAATATCGCCCCGAATCCGGAAATAACGCCGCAAGCGAGAAGGCAAGCCCTATCTACCGGCAAGTCCTCTGGCACTTTCACCAGGTTAACCTCGGGGATGGTGGCATATTCGGCAAAACCAGCCACAGCGCCGGCATACTGCGTCAGGCGCTGGCCTTTTTTATTAACGTATTTCCCTTCCTTGTATAAATAAAGCCGATTGGTCGTGCACTGGCTAGAAAGGCCCATGCGGCAATAATAACACTGCCCGCAGCCTTCCGGTATGATGCTGCCTATCACCTTATCACCCTTTTTAACGTAAATAACCCCCTCGCCCACCTCTTCAACGTAGCCGCATATCTCGTGGCCGGCTATCGCCGGCAGTTTAATCGGGCCGTGCTCGCCCTTCATCGCGTGAATATCGCTGTGACAGATAGCCGTCGCCGCCAGGCGTATTTTTACTTCGCCCTTCACCGGCGGGTCTAGAGTTACCTCTTCAATTACCAGAGGTTTGCCAATCTCATAAATAATAGCCGCTTTCATAAACGCCCCCTTCTCACGAACTTACCAGTAGTCTATATAGTATAAATAGCTAATGTCAAACTCCATAAAGTTGATTATTTAGTCCGTTTAAATGTAAACTAAAATTTAAATACGAGTTAGGAGGTTATTGATGGCCGCAAAAAAGTACGATAAGTATATCTACGAGTACGACCCTAAAATGTTCCCTAAAGAGCGCCGCCCGGTAATGGCCTACATGGATAACAACCTGGCGAAAGGCAGCAACTTTTACCTGATTCACTGGATATTGCCGGGCTTCGGGATGCAGAAGGAGTGGGATTTCCCTTACGCAGGACATCCCCCACACATCCATAAAGACGCCGAGCTGCTTTTCCATATCGGCACCGACCCGCAAAACCCGATGGATTTGGGCGCGGAGGTTATCATGTACCTGGGCCCGGAACTGGAAGAACACCACATCACCCGCACGTGCTGCATCTGGATACCGCCGAACTTTATCCACTCCCCCTGGAAGCCTGTGCGGTGCGACCGGCCGTGGATATTCATGGAGTTTAACCAGGG
>JBGOXC010000176.1:0-3424 GCA_041478935.1 Dehalococcoidia bacterium | reverse complement strand
TTCAGTCTGGAGCCCGACAAGAACTATCCCGCGGATATTACCATCCCGTATCCAAAAAAACTGTCGCAGGGCCTGGTGCTGGTGAAGTGGTGGCTGCTGGCGATACCGCACTATATCATTATCGGGGCTTTTTCCGGGGGTCAGGGCTGGGGACGTGCTAACCTGATAACTGTCCTGGCTATCTTCGCAGCGATTCACTTGCTATTTACCGGGCGGTATCCTAAAGACATCTTTAAGCTGGTTTTAGGGTTTAACCGCTGGGTTTACCGCGTGATGGCTTATGCCTCGCTGATGACGGACGCGTACCCGCCATTCAGATTGTGGGATGAATAGAGGGATTATAAAAACCCTCTTAATCTCCATTTACGAAAGAGAGAGATAAAATACTAAACCCCCGTCCTTCAAGCAGAGGGGCGGGGGTTAGTTTTTTATTATACCCTCATCCCCAGCAGCATCTTGAGTCTTAGTTTGAACGTATTCCAGGGGCCGACTTTGTCGGACATAATTTTCATGTAGGTAGCGGTTTTGTCTTTAGGGGGGACTAAAGCCTTTTCTTTTTTAACGAGGCGGGTGGCGCCGGAGACGCAGGTAATAACGCAGTTGCCGCAGCCGATACAGCGGTCGAGGTTGACGATAGAAACCCCGTCAACCAGGGCACGCGCCTTAAGCTGGCAGCGCTGGACGCACTTGCCGCAAGCCTGACAAAGCGAAGAGTCAACGGCAGCAAAGTAGTTAGAGGCATACATATCGGCGGGGCGGGGTGTTTTAATGACCGTGGAGAGAATCATACAACAATCGCCGCAGCAGCAACAAATAGCCTCCGGGTGCTTTGAGTTTTCCGGCTGGAGGACAAAGCCTGCTTCCCGAGCTTTTTCAATAATACTAAAAGCTTCCTCTTTACTAATATAGCGGGCGATACCCATCTCCACACACTGGCGGGCATGGTCAGTGCCGATTTGCAAGCAGGTCTCGCGGACATCGGAATAAGCGCAAGGCTGGCCCTGGATATCCTTCGTCTGGCGGCAGATGCAATTGGCGACGGCGAAAGGGCCCGGCGATTCTTCCAAAATAAGGCGGACATCGTCATAGGTGGCGACGCTGTGCTGTTCCGGGGTGGGGATGCTTTGAGCGACGGGGACAGTGCGGAGCTGGGGGATAGAGCGTGAACCGGTCATTTCTGCCTGAGCGAAAGCCTCGGCGTAATAATGATGGAAGGTATCAACCAGCTCTTTAGTGAGACGGTTAACCTGAAAATCAAAAATGCCTCCCGCCGTAACGCCGGCGTTTTTATAATGCTTTTCTTTAAAACCCTGGCTATAAATCAAGACAGTGCCTTTATAAGCCATAGCGCCCAGCTTTTCACGCAGTTCGTCGAGAGAGATAGCGAGGCCACTCTTTTTTAAGCGGCGGTTGATGGCGGCAGCAGTTTCCAGCTTCATGATAGAGAGACAGGCGGCGATTTGAGCTTCCAGCGGGGTAAAGAAACGCTTAAGGACAGCGATATCAGAACCTGAAGGGGTGGCGGGGAAGCCGACGGGGCTTTTATCCAGGTGCTGCTGGAGGGCGCGGTAGAGTTGCTCGTTATTTTTCAAATTATGCCTCCAATAAAGCAAGCGACACTTGGTGAATAATGTAAAGGCTTAAAGCAAATTTGTCAAGGGAAGAGTTATGGTTCTGGCTGGCATTTGGGGCAGATATAAGTACCGCGTCCCCTAACCACGATACGCTTAATGGGCGTTCCGCAGCGGGGGCAGGTCTTGCCGACGCCGTGGGCGACGTTAAACTCATCGTGGGCTGTGCCGGGCTGACCATCGGGGCGAATATAATTACGCACGCTGGCGCCCTTTTTATCTAAAGCTTTGAGTAATACTGATTGAATGGCTTTATAAAGTCGGGCTACTTCTGTTTTTGTTAATTTACACGCCGGTTTTTCGGGGTGGATTTTGGCGGCAAAAAGCGATTCATCGGCATACATGTTGCCAATGCCAGCGATGATAGACTGGTCAAGGAGGACGGGTTTAATGGGGGCGGTTCTTTTACTTAAGATTAACGACAGGGCGGCGGGGGTAAAGTCTTTATCCAGCGGTTCGGGACCGAGTTGACTTATGACCGTTTTTGTGTCTTTTTCCAGCCACATTTTGCCAAATTTGCGGGGGTCATGGAAATATACCGCCGTGCCGTTATCAAGGTTAATTATAGCGCGGGCATATTTGGTGTCTTTTGGATTCAACACTAAAGAGCCGGTCATCTTCATGTGCATAATGAGCACAGCGCCGCCGCTCAAGTGAAAGAAGAGGTACTTACCGCGGCGGGATAAAGTAGTGATTTTTTGTCCAACGACTTGCTGACGAAACTCTTTGGGCGAGGGTTGCTTGACCATTTTATCCCAAAAGATGTCAACGCTCTGGATGGTGCGGTTGAGGACGTGGGGAAGCAGCTCATTTTTAATGGTTTCGACTTCGGGGAGTTCGGGCATAAGTAATACAACTCCTTTATCAGGTTACCCCTCACCTAACCTCTCCCGCAAGGGGAGAGGAATTTTAATGCCACCTTACCCCACCTGGATTCCAGCCTGCGCTGGAATGACAATAAACTACTTCATTTCTCCCCAGTTTTTGCCGACCTTGGTATCCACCTTGATGGGCACATCAAGCTTGATGGCAGAGTCCATCGTTTTGGTTACGAGCTTACGCATAAGGTCCAGCTCGTCGTCGGGCACTTCAAAGACAAGCTCATCATGCACCTGCAGGAGCAGCTTACTTTTTACGCGCCTTTGCTGCATCTCGCGAAAGAGGTTAATCATCGCCACTTTAATAATATCGGCGGATGTCCCCTGCACCGGCATATTAATCGCCATACGCTCGGCGGCCTCACGCACCTGGCGGTTAGCCGAATTGATATCAGGGATATAGCGGCGCCGCCCTAAAAGCGTCTCCACATAACCGTCGCGCCGAGCTTTTTCTTTTGTGTCATTGAGGTATTTGGTAACGCCCGGGTATTTTTCAAAATAGGCTTTAATAAATTTACTGGCTTCCTCGCGGGAAAGCTCGGTCGCCTGCTCCAGACCATAGTCGCTCATACCGTAAATGACGCCGAAGTTGACCGTCTTGGCGAAACGCCGCATATCCTTGGTAACCTCGTCCTTCGTTACGCCGAAAAGCAGCTGCGCCGTCGCCGAATGAATATCCTCGTCGTTACGGAAAGCGCCCACCAGCGCAGCATCGCCGGAGAGGTGGGCTAAAGCACGGAGGTCGATTTGAGAATAGTCGCCACCGAGCAGATTGAACCCCGGCGCGGCGATAAAAGCCTGGCGCACCTGCCCTCCCAACTCCCCGCGCACCGGGATATTCTGCATATTGGGGTCGGAAGAAGAAAGGCGCCCGGTGGAGGTGCGGGTCTGGTTAAAGCTGGTATGAATCCGGCC
>JBGOXC010000041.1:0-7753 GCA_041478935.1 Dehalococcoidia bacterium | reverse complement strand
GCAGCGCGGACAATGCGGAGTGACGCGGTAGCCCTGGTAAATGAACCCCTTATCCCAAATCTGCTTCAGCGCCCACCAGACGGATTCAACATAGGTGTTGTCCATGGTCTTATAAGCATGGTCAAGGTCAACCCAGTAAGCGATGCGCTCCGTGAGGCTGTTCCATTCTTTTAAGTATTTAAAGACGCTCTCGCGGCAGCGTTTGTTGAACTCCTCAACGCCGTATTTTTCAATCTGGTCTTTGCCGGTAAAACCTAACTGCCTCTCAACCTCAAGCTCGACGGGCAGACCGTGAGTATCCCAGCCGGCGATGCGGGGAATATAATAGCCCTTCATGACCTTATAACGGACAATAACGTCTTTCACCGCCCTAGCCAGGACGTGATGGATACCCGGGTTGCCGTTAGCGAAGGGAGGTCCCTCATAGAAAACGAAACGCTTTTTCCCTTGGCGAGACGCCACACTTTTTTCAAAGATGCCTTTATCTTTCCAGAAAGCTAAAAGGCTTTCTTCCAACTTTGGAAATTCTACGCGGCTGCTGACTGGTTTAAACATAGACTGCTCCTGTTTTTATTTTAGGCAATCATAGAGATTGCCACGTCGCTGTGGTTCGACAGGCTCACCATGAACGCTCCTCGCAATGACATTCTCATATAAACAAAAAAGCCTCGTCTTTAAGGGACGAGACTTTAAGCTCCCGCGGTACCACCCAATTTCCCCCCGATGATATCGGGGGACACTCTTTAAGGACACAACTTATGCCCTCGTCACAGGTAACGGTTGACGGGTCCGTCCGAGCTTACTTATCCCGATGGGACTTTTAGCCGGAGGCTCGGGAGGGATTTTCGGAGCGGGGAGTATGTCTGCTCACACCTTACCAGACTCGCTGAATACTCTTAAGCGCCCCTACTCTTCTCCGTCACAGCCTTTTACGAATATAGATTAACATAAGTAAAAAAGAAAAGCAAGATGGGAAGTATCGTAGTGAGCAATTAGTTCTGGGGGAGAGTTTTGGGGGTGATGACGACTTTGCGACCGTCGCCAAAGCCGATGCTTTCGGTAATGACGTCAGGGTGATTGGCTAAAGTTACGTGGATAATACGCCGCTCAAAAGCCGACATCGGCTCCATAGTGAAAGGGGCTTTCCTGTTTTTTACCTGTTCCGCCAGACGCGTCGCCAACAGGCGGAGCCCTTCACAGCGGCGCTGTTTATAGCCCTCAACATCAAGGACAATGGGTATCTGTACCTGCATTTTGTGCGACACGATGAGCCGGACGATATATTGTAAAGAGACCATCGTCTGACCGCGGCGACCGATTAAGATGCCCAGGTCTTCTCCTTCAATATTAAGACCGATAGAGGCAACTACGCCATTTTCATCGGTAGTGGTAAATTCATCCGAGGGGAAAATGTTGCCGGGTAGACCCATCAACGACAGCAGCGTTTCCAGCACTTCTTTAGCGATATTATAAATTTCTTGCTGATTATCAGATATAGTCATGTCCTGTCCTTTTAAATGACAGCGCCCTACTTATCCTGATCCTGATCCTGTTCCTGATCGTCTTTATTGCCGCCCCCGAGCTTGAATTTATCAAAGAAACCCTTTTTCTGGCTCTTCTTTAAAGACTCTTTATCGGTGATGACAATCTGTCCATCCTTATCAACGATCGTCATTTTCTTTTCTTCAGGAGATTCAAATTTCAGATACTTCTTGGTAGCACCAGTATCCTTAGGAGTACGTCTCAATAAGGTGCCCCAACCGGTAACGCGGTACTGCAGGACGATACGGAAGATGCTGTTGACGACCCAGTAGAGCGCCAGACCACTGGGGAAGGATAAAGACATGAACGTAAAGAGGAGCGGCATCATCCAGAGCATCATAGAATTCTGCGAAGAAGTCCGCGGGTCGTCCGTAGGCATGGTGGACATTTTTTGCTGGACCCACATGGCAACACCGACAAGTATGGCTAAAACAATATTCGGCGTCGCCAGGTCCATTCCCAGGAAATAGGGACTCATCGGTATTGAAGAGAAAACCACATCCCACGGATATAAAAATCTGGAGAGGTTGAGGAGTCCTTCCGGCACCGCGGCCAGCGCCAACATAATACTTTGGTAGAGAGCGAACCAAACCGGCATCTGGATTATCATGGTCAGGGCGCAGCCGGCCGGTTTGACGCCAGATTCCTTGTAAAGCTTCATCTGCTCCTGGGCGAGCTTCTGGCGGTCCTTGGCGAATTTCTTTTGCAACTCGGCGAGTTTGGGCTGCAGCTCCATCATCTTTTTGGAGGACCGTATCTGACTTAAGGTGAGGGGTAGCAGAGCAAGATTAACAAGAATGGTTAAAATGACAATAGAAACGCCAAAGTTGCCTCCAAAGGCATGAGAAATGACAATCAGGACGTTAGTTAAAGGCTGTTGTATTATTAATTCCCAAATATTCAAATCACATTACCCCGATATCAAAGAGATAGAAGGCAATAAGGCGCCAGTTTCAACATCAATACGCTGGATAGCAATATCCTGCGTCTGAAAGTAGATAATCCCGTCATATACCATGAGAGGACCAGTAATCGAGCCGGTAAGCACTGCCAGCTGCTTTATTTCTTGAGTTGAAGTATCTATTCTATAGACAATGCCAACCTCGCTGGCAAAGATAACGTAGTTATCAACGGAGGTAGGCTGCGACGCAAACGCGCTGATGGCGCTAATTTCCTCGTTATCAAATATTTTTATGGTGGCGCCGGTATTGGGATTCAAGACGTAGATAAAACCATCGAGACAGCCGGCATAAAGCATATCATTAACGATGACGGGCTGCGTCCAAAACCAATTACCGCCCGTAAATGTCCATAATAGCGTCTTGTCGGCGGCGTTAAGGGCATAGAGGTTTTTATCAAAAGAGCCGATGTAAACAATGCCGTCTTTCACCAGCGGCTGGGCAATGATCGAGCTTTCAGTTTTGTATTTCCATTTTAAGGTGAGGTCGCCGGCATTCAAGGCATAGAGCGATTTATCAAAGGAACCTATGTATACAGTATCATCGGCAACAATAGGCGTGCCCCAAATTTTATCACCGGTCTGATATGAACTAAGCAAATCGCCAGTGGTGGCATCGAGGCAGTAGACAAAACCATCCGCACAGCCGATGTATAATTTATTCTGGTCGATGACTAAACCACCAACGATGGGAGAGAGATAGCCATCGCGGGGGAAAATCCACCTGGAGGCAAGATTGATGGTGTTATAGGCATATATTTTACCGCTATATCCCGCCACATAGACAATGTTATCCGAGACTACCGGCGTGCCATAAATTGGCACACGGGAAGTGCCACCGCCACAGCTAAGCGCCGAGGCGCAACTGAATAAACCGCCCTGGGCGGCGACCTTAAGAGGCTCGGCCCTTAGGATGCTCTGGTCGGTGAGGTTTATCGCGGCGAGACGTCCTTCCATAGAGCCGACGTAAAGAACACCGTTAGATACCGTACCGCCGGACCATCCTACCGCCGATAGACCGCTGACGCAGCTGAAACCGAATATCGCCAGGGTGAGAATAGCGGCGATTAGCAGCGATATCAGGCCGACTATTTTAAGATGCTTTAATTTCACAATATTCTCCACCATCAATAAGTTTACTGTTTTTGAGGCACCGGGTCATAACCGCCGGGGTTTAAGGGATGGCAGCGAGCTATCCGCCGAATGCCGAGACCGATACCCCTGAAAATCCCGTACCTCTCTATCGCTTCGGCGGTGTATTGAGAACAGGTTGGTGTAAAGCGACAGGACGGCGGCATAATTTGCGACCAGGTGCGCTGATAAATTTTAATTAATACTAAGGCGATTGCCTTCATTTTCTCCTACAATCAGTCCGGCTTTTAATAATAACTTCTTTACCGATTTTTCTAACCCTTGATAATCCATCGCGGCAGCGGGGACGCGGGCGATAAGGATAATATCCCAGCCGGGTTGCACTAGCGTTTGCCGGGTTATTTCCCGCAGGCGCCGCTTGATACGATTTCTTACAACCGCTTTGCCCAGACGATGGCTGATGACGAAGCCGAATCTTGTAGAGCTTGAGCCGTTGGCTAGAGTTCTAAGGACAATTTCTCTGCCCGTCCAGGACTGGCCTTCATCATATACCAAGTCGAACTGGCTATTTTTTTTTAGATAACGCTCTCCCCTCACGCTAATCCTATGCGGTTCAGCCGGAACCGTTAAACGACGGTTAATCTTTTGCGTCCTTTTTGTCTTCTGGCTTTAAGGACATCCCGTCCGCCGCGTGTGCTCATTCTTTTTAAGAAACCGTGTTCACGTTTTCTGGGTATTTTTTTGGGTTGATATGTTCTTTTAGGCACTTTAGCTCCCTATGGTATTTCTAATCAATGATACAGGGTAAATTATCGCTGCATCAAACGTTATCAGCCGCCTATCCGGTAGTTCCAGCCTTTGGGGTATGCGAGGCAACAAAGGGTAATAAAGCAAGGTGGCGCGCCCGCTTAATTGCCGTAGCCAGAGCACGCTGGTGCTTGGCGCAGGTGCCGCTCTTACGGCGCGGGGAAATTTTGCCTCGGTCGGTTATATAAGGCCGCAACTTGGCCGGGTCTTTATAATCGATATATTTAACTTTATCACGGCAGAAGAAACATATTTTGCGTTTGGGGACATACTTGCCCCGGACTGGTCTATGAGTTCTAGCATCTCTTGATTGCGTCATTCTTTCCTCTATCTAGATATATGTAAGATTTCTACCTATATTAAAAGGGCAGGTCTTCTGGTTCCATTTCCGTTGAGGTGGAATCCTCTGTCTTTTCATCGGTCGTAGCGCCGGCGGCCTTTCTATCCAGGAAGATTACCCGGTTTGCAACGACTTCCATTTTAGAATGGGGTTGACCATCTTGCCCTTCCCAGTTTCTGGTGTGTATTCTGCCTTCGGTATAGACGAGCTTGCCTTTTGCCAGGAACTGGTTACATTGTTCCGCGAGCCTGTTCCAGGCCACAATGTTGAACCATTCGGTTTCCTGGCGGCGCTCTCCTTCCGGCGTGGTATAGACCCAGTTGGTAGCCACGGAAAAAGATGTAACCGGTTTTCCATTGGGCGTAAAACGCATTTCCGGTTCGTTACCCACATTACCTATTATAATTACTTTGTTTAGACTCGGCATCGCCGCTTCACCTCTCCACTAAAACTCGAGAGCTTTTAAAAACAATATTTAATTGCCGACTTTTATTAAAAGATGCCTGATAACATCTTCTGATATACGCAGGTTAGCTTCGAGTTCCTTGCACCGCGTCGGGCTTATCTTGAACTTGGTTAAGATGTAATTGCCTTCAAGGAAGTGCTTTAAGGGGTAGGCTAACTTTCTTTTCCCCCATTTATCAACGGTATCCACAACGCCTTCTTTACCAGTGATAAACTGGGTTACGTTGTTGACGCTGGTTTCTAAAGCGTCGTCCGAAATTTCCGGATTGAGGACATAAACCAGTTCATAATCTTGAACTCTTTTATCTTTGGCTGCTTGGTCAACTTTTTTTTTCGCCACTTCTAAATATTCCTTAGCAAATTTTATGTTATTATACCATATACCATAAATATAGACAACAACGCTACCATTAGCCTAATCTCTCCAACTGTTTTTAACTTACGCCGATATAACAAATATGGCAAAAACACACTTTCTTGACACGTTATGGCTGCTTTGCTAGACTCTTAAAGACGCGGCCCCGTGGTGTAGCGGTCTAACATGCCACCCTGTCACGGTGGAGATCGGGGGTTCAAATCCCCCCGGGGTCGCCAGAAAAGTAAGTAAATTAATATTTTTTTAACAAATTAGAGCTTAGTTTTTAGCATTTTGGGCATATTTTGTAATATGAATTTTCTATAATACGAAAAAGTGGCTAGAAATAGAGTTGACAATTCATAAAATATGGATTATAGTATTTGAAAATCAGGGTTTTCAAAGAAAACAATACGCGCCAGAAGATGGGTAATTCTGTGCGTGTTGATATAGATAAATGTGCAAAAACCCGAAAATATAAAAACAGGGGAGGTCGAGAATAATCGATAAAAAATATTATTTAAGCGTACATCAAAATTTCAAGAGGAGGAAAGAATGAAAAAATGGTTTTTAGTCCCGTTATTCTTGATTCTAGTAGTAGCTATGGTATTCACTGGTTGTGAACAACCAGCAGCGACTACCACAACTCAGACAACGACAACCACAACTCAGACAACGACAACCACAACCACACCAAGCGGACCTTATGGCACGATAACTGTTGCCGCTGTTGACTTTGGTTATGAGTCAACCGACCCAATCTTCTACGAATCCCTCTGGGGCTGGGCCTGGTACGATTCCCTACTCCGTTGGGACATCAACGGCAATTTCATCGGCGGTGTTGCTGACAGCTGGTCAGTGAGCGAAGATGGATTGACCTGGACATTCAATATCCATCATGGCATCAAGTTCACAAACGGTGATGACCTAACGGCTGCCGATGTTAAATTCTCGGTTGACCGCTTCGGGGACAGTACCATATCCAGAAACCCGTGGTCAAGGTACATCAGCTTCGCCTACAACAAAACGAGTTCGAGAGTTGTTGATGACTACACCTTCGAATTCGTCAGCGACCATCCGGAAGCTGCCCAGGCAATCGTGTTCGCCTGGACGCGTATTCTGCCCAAAGCCTACTTCGAGTCCGTAGGAGAGGCTGAGTTCCGCAAGGCCCCAATCGGTTCCGGTCCGTGGAAGTTCAATGAACTTATCACGAAACAAAAAATAACCTTCGAAGCGAACACCAGCTACTGGCGCGCGAATGAAATTCCTGCATACAAATATTATGTGGAATTAATGGTACCAGAGCAGGCTACCCGTATCGCCATGCTCAAGAACGGCGAATGCGATATCGCCCTTGGCATCGACTATGACAGACTCCCGTCTCTGACCGCCCTTGGATTCGAAATTGTTGCGCAACCAGGTCCTCCTGGCACGAGCAGTCTGGCTTTCCAGGGCACCTGGCTTCCTGGCGCGGGAGCGGCGGCCGACATTCGCGTCCGCCAGGCCCTATCCTTCGCCCTCAACCGCCAAGAAATAGTTGATACCTGGTACCAGGGCTATGGTGATGCTACCGCCGGACAGTTCTATATGTATCCCGGATGCTTCGGCTGGGGCGAAAATCTACGGAACGATGTTTATGATCTCGCTCATGCTCAGGCACTGCTGGCGGAAGCCAACTATCCAGACGCCTTTGCCGACCCGGTCATCCATATCTATACCACCGCAGCCGGACAGGACTACATGCTCCTGCTCATAGGCTACTGGGAGGCTGCCGGCATTCAGGTTCAGCTAGAGATTGTAGACTCGACCATCTACACCTCCTATGTCTTCCACAACTTCGTCGGTAGAATTGCGGAAGGCGACGGGAACGTCGGCTGGATGTTCACGTGGACATATCAGTCCTTCTTCAACTGCATGTACCATTCATCCAATATGTACTGTTCCTGGGGTATGCACAGCACTGGCAACGATCCGACGGCTGATGAACTCTATCTGAAAGCCGCCAATGAGACTGACCCGCTATTAAGCGCACAGTACTTTAATGAGTTCCAGGCATACGTCCGAACCCTGTACTATAATTTTGGTATCTGCACGTTTGATACCCTGGTCGTCGTGAACCCGGCAACCATCGGCGCTTGGACCGGCAGAAACTGGGTAAGCTATCAGGATGCTCTAAACGGCATCCAGCATCCCT
>JBGOXC010000070.1:0-6260 GCA_041478935.1 Dehalococcoidia bacterium | reverse complement strand
CCCAGCAGCGGCACTTACGATGAAGGCAGTCGAATCACACTCATCCCAACGCCGGAAGCAGGCTATCGCTTTGCCCACTGGGAAGGCGACATTACCGGCAACACAACCTCGGTAACCATCACGATGAATGACGATAAAAACATCACTGCTGTATTCATTAAAACCTATAAACTGACGGTAACGATTACCCCGGAAGGAAGCGGTACGGTATCCCCCACAGGCGGCACTTACGATATAGGCGCTAACGTAACTTTGACAGCTTCGCCGGCAGACGGCTACCATTTCGACCACTGGGAAGGCGATATTACTGGTAATACAACCTCGGTAACCGTCACCATGAATGCCGATAAAAGCGTCACCGCCGTCTTTATCGCTGCCACTGGTATAGCCTCATCGACTAATGCGGTGCAGAACGGCTTAACTTCTCCCCTGAATAGCGTTTCTAGGGATAAAGCTGCCATCATCGCTGCGCCGAATGATAAAATATCGCCGCGGTATATATCCCCTCGTAGGAAGTAATACGCCCCAACATATCTTCACTCGTTTCCGTTTCAGCTTTTTGGATAGGCGGGTGATTCTGTTTATTTGCCCATGAAAATATGTTGTGTTATCATTAATTTGTTTTCAAGCTATAACTGTGAGGTGAGGTTAACTTGAAAGAAGAAAATGAAAAATTAAGCAAGCTGGAGGCGGAACTCAAGGCGGGGGGCGGGGAAAAGAACATCCAGAAGCAGCATGAATCCGGCAAGCTGACGGCGCGGGAAAGGCTGGACTTGTTCTTCGATAAGGGGACATTCCAGGAGACCGACCTGTTCGTGCAGCACCATTCGACTAATTTTGGCTTAGATAAAATATCCATCCCGGCCGATGGCGTGGTTACCGGCTTTGGCAAGGTAAACGGACGGACAGTCTGCGCCTACGCTCAAGATTTCACAGCGCGGGGCGGGACGCTGGGCGAGATGCATGCCAAGAAAATTTGCCGCATCATGGACCTGGCGATGAAGATGAAAGTGCCTATGGTGGGGTTTATCGATAGCGGCGGGGCAAGGATACAAGAGGGTATCAACGCCCTCGACGGATACAGCAATATCTTCTATCGTAATTCCTGTGCTTCCGGCGTCATACCGCAGATATCCGCCATCATGGGTCCGGCGGCGGGGGGTGCGGTGTATTCGCCGGCGATGACGGACTTTGTCTTCATGGTTAAAAAGACAAGCTATATGTTCATCACGGGGCCGGCGGTGGTCAAGAGCGTCACCAGCGAGGAGATAACCAACGAGGAGTTGGGCGGGGCGCTAACCCACAGCACCAAGAGCGGCGTGACGCAGTTCGCCTGTGAAAACGACCAGCAGGCAATTGAGGAAATCAAGAAACTTTTAGGCTATCTACCGTCCAACAACGAAGAAAAACCGCCTTATGTGCCAACCAAAGACTCCCCTGACCGCGCGGATAAGGCTCTGAACAGCATCCTGCCAGAAAACTCGAACAAAACGTACAACATGAAGGATGTCATTAAAGCGATAGTGGATAATGGGGAGTTTTTTGAGTCTGCGCGGCAGTGGGCGCAAAACATGATTACTGCCTTCGCGCGGATGAACGGACAAGTTATCGGCATCATCGCCAACCAACCCAATTATTTAGCCGGCTGCCTGGATATTAACGCATCGGATAAAGCGACACGGTTCATCAGATTTTGCGACGCTTTCAATATTCCCCTCCTCACCATCGCGGACGTGCCCGGGTTCTTGCCGGGGAGTCATCAAGAATGGGGCGGTATCATCCGGCACGGCGCCAAGCTGCTGTGGTGCTATGCCGAGGCTACTGTGCCTAAAATTACGCTGATTACGCGCAAGGCTTACGGCGGGGCATATATCGCCATGTGCAGTCAGGGGCTAGGGGCGGACTATACGTTGGCCTGGCCGCAGGCGGAGATAGCCGTGATGGGGGCGGAGGCAGCTACCCCGATTATCTTTAAAGGGGAGATAGATAAGGCGGAGGATAAAGCCGCCAAGGAACAAGAAATCAATAAAGAGTACCGCGAGTTGCTCTATAATCCTTACGTCGCGGCGAAGATGGGTTATATTAACGCGGTCATCCAGCCGAGCGAGACACGGGCGAAGATAATCGCGGCGCTGGAGGCATTAAAGGATAAAAAGGAAAGTCGACCAGCCAAGAAACACGGCAATATCCCGATGTAAGGCGAGGTTAACTGATGCGACGTATACTAGTCCACCTATTACTAATAACAGGCATACTGACGATAATTTTAGGCATTGCGGCGGCTCGAGACTGGCACCAAGGACTACCAGAAGCGCACATTGCGATGGCTACAATATTTATCTTAACCTGTATCGCACATATTGTAATAAACCGTAAGGCAGTGATGAGATATATTAAAGGGAAATAAATGGGTAAAACACTAGCGGAAAAAATACTAAGTGAAAAAAGTGGGACGGACGCCAAAGCCGGCGATATCGTCATTGCTAAAGTGGACCTGGCTTTTGTGCAGGATACCACCGGTCCCCTAACGGTGCGCCAGTTCCAGAGCAGTGGCATGGGCAAACTGGCGAATGCGCAAAGAACGGTGCTCTTTATCGACCACGCGGCGCCGAGCCCTAACGCCAACCTCTCCAACGACCATATCTTGCTGCGGGATTTTTCCCGCCAGAGCGGGTGCATTTTATCTGAAGTCGGCGACGGCATCTGCCATCAAATCGTCCAAGAAGCGTACGCGCGACCGGGGGACGTGGTGGTGGGGGCGGACTCGCATACGGTTACGGCGGGGGGATTGGGAGCTTTCGCCACCGGCATGGGGTCAAGTGATGTAGCGGTGGCGATGGGACTCGGCAAGAACTGGTTCCGCGTTCCGGAGTCATTCAAAATAGAAGTGAATGGCGATTTTCAGAAAGGCGTCGGCGCCAAGGATTTGATATTACACCTGATAGGTATGATAGGCGCGGACGGCGCCACTTATAAATCATTAGAATTTCACGGCAACACCATTAAAAAGATGGGCATGAGCGGGCGGTTCACCATCGCCAACATGGCGGTGGAGGCAGGGGCGAAGGTGGGGCTTTTCGCGGCGGACGCGACGACGAAGAAGTTTTTAGAGACAGAGGGGCGGGGTAAAGACTTTAAAGCGATGGAGGCGGACGCCGACGCTGTCTATAAGAAAACGATAAAAATAGACGCCGCGAAACTCGAGCCGACGGTATCCAAGCCGCATACCGTAGACAATACGGCTTTAGCTAAGGAACTTAAGGGTACGAAAATACAGCAGGTGGTCATCGGCACATGCACCAACGGCCGGCTGGAAGATATCGCCGTAGCTGCGGCAATTTTAAAAGGCAAGAAACCGGCGAAAAACGTCCGGTTAATTATTGCGCCGGCGTCGCGGAGAGTTATGATTGAAGCACTAGACAAAGGCTACATCAAAACACTGGTAGAAGCAGGGGCAATTATCTTGCCGCCGGGCTGCGGGCCCTGCATGGGACTACACCAAGGGACATTGGGCGATGGGGAGGCGTGTCTTTCCACCGCCAACCGTAACTTCCAGGGGCGAATGGGTAATCCCAAGAGCTTTATCTACCTCTCCTCCCCGGCCACGGCAGCGTCATCGGCACTAAAAGGCGAGATAACCGACCCGCGGGAGGTGATGTAAATGCTAAAAGGCAAAGCCCATAAGTTCGGCGATAGCATTTCCACCGACCATATCATTCCGGGGCGATACGCCCACCTGCGCAGCAACCTGCCGGAGCTGGCCAAGCATGTATTAGAGGACGCCGACGTTAATTTTGCCAAGAAGGTGAAGGCGGGGGACTTTATTGTTGGGGGTAATAACTTCGGCTTGGGGTCGAGCCGAGAACACGCCCCGCTGGTAATTAAGATGGCAGGCGTGAGTGCAATATTAGCTAAAAGTGTAGCTCGTATTTTCTTTAGAAACGCCATAAATCTGGGATTGCCCGTTTTGATTTGCGATACGGATAAAATCAATAACGGTGATGAGCTGGAGATAGACCTCACGGCGGGGACAGTTAAAGACAAAACCAACGGCAAGACGCTAACCTTCGGGAAGATACCGGAGGTGATGTTGAAGATACTTAACGAGGGTGGACTGATAGAGTACGTTAAGAAACATGGGGATATTAAGGTGTAGTTTGTTTGTCATTGCGAGGAGCGCAGCGATGTGGCAATCTCCAGGACAAAAACAAGTCAATGACCGGGATTCTCACGTCGTCCTTCTGCGGAAGGACTCCTCAGAATGACATGGAGAAATGAATGGCTTATAAAGTAACACTGATACCGGGGGACGGAGTAGGACCGGAAATTACCGAGGCGACACGGCGGGTGCTGGAAGCCACCGGCGTTAAGTTCGACTGGGAACTGGCTTATGCCGGGGCGGAAGTCATGGCTAAAGAGGGCACTCCCCTGCCCGACTCGGTGCTGACGTCCATCAAAAAGAACAAAGTCGCCTTGAAAGGCCCGATAACCACGCCCATCGGCACGGGATTTAGGAGTGTTAACGTCGCCCTGCGCAAAGCACTGGACCTTTACGCCTGCGTGCGTCCCTGCAAGACCTATGTCGGCGCGCCCACACCATATAAAGACGTGGACATCGTCATCGTGCGGGAAAACACGGAAGACCTTTACGCCGGCGTGGAGTACGAAAAAGGCACACCGGAAGCCATTGATCTCATTTCTTTTATCAATAAGCAAAAAAACAACGTTATCAAGGGAGACTCCGGCATCAGCATCAAAATGATAACTGAATTCGGCACGCGGCGCATTGTGAAATACGCCTTCGAATACGCCCGCCGGTACGGACGTAAAAAGGTAACGGCGGTAACTAAAGCCAACATTATGAAGTTCTCCGATGGGCTTTTCCTCAACACGGCGAGGGAAGTGGCTAAAGATTACGCGGATATTGAGTTTCAGGAAGCGCTGGTAGATAACCTGTGCATGCAGCTGGTGCGGCGTCCACAGGAATACGACGTCATCGTCGCCCCCAACCTGTACGGGGACATCATCTCCGACCTTTGCGCGGGGCTGGTGGGGGGATTGGGACTAGCCCCGGGGGCGAACATCGGGGAGGGGATAGCGCTTTTTGAGCCGACCCACGGCAGCGCACCGAAATATACCGGCCAGAACAAGGTCAATCCGATGGCGATGATGCTCTCCGGGGTTCTGATGTTAAGGCATATCGGGGAGACTCAAGCCGCCGACCAACTGGAAAAAGCCATCGCGGCCGTGATTAAAGAGGGGAAAAACGTCACCTACGATATGAAAGCGCGGCGCGACGACCCAACAGCCGTGGGGACATCACAGGTGGCGGATGCGGTTATAAAAAAACTGAAATAAACTCTTTGAAGTACATCAATATATGTGCTAGAATTCCCCTGCGATATTCATCAACGAAGGAGCACCATCATGGACAAGAAAGAAATACTGGCATTCATTACGAAAAATCCCATCGGCTACCTGGGAACAGTTGATGGTAAGGCAGCTAGAGTGCGCGGTATGGACACCTTCCGCGCCGATGAAAACGGGTTGATTTTTTACACGGGTAAATCGAAAAATGTGTATCAGCAGATGGCTAAAAATCCGGAGGTAGAAGTCTGCTATTTTGCTAAGGGCGTGCAGGTAAGGGTGCGAGGCAAGATAGAAATAGTCGAAGACCTAGCGCTGAAAAAGGAAATCGTCTCCAAACGCAAGTTTTTGAAGCCGATCCACGAAAAAAACTACGATGGCATGGGCGTTCTACGACTCAAAGGTAAAGCCACAACGTGGAGTATGCAGAACATGACGGCACCAACGACGTTTATCGACTTATAAGGAGTTTCAACATGGACAAGAAAGAAATACTGGCATTCATTACCGCTAATCCGGTAGCTTTCCTGGCTACCGTGGAAGGCAACAAGCCCCATGTCCGCGCGATGGGCACGTACCGGGCGGACGAAAACGGCATTATTTTCTCGATGCAAGCGACCAAAGATGTTTATAAACAACTGGTCAAAAACCCCGAGATTGAAGCCTGCTATTGGGCTAACAACGTGCAGATAAGGATTGCCGGCAAGGTGCAGCAGATAACAGATATGGCGCTTAAGAAGGAAATTGTGGAAAAGCGTCCCTTCTATAAACCGGGGGTGGATGAAAATGGGTGGGACTACGTAGGCGCTTTTATCCTGAAACATGGCAAAGCCACGGTGCTCGATATGAAAGGTCCGCCCTCTCCAGCCGGCGCGCCCAAGGTGTGGATTGAT
>JBGOXC010000091.1:0-5613 GCA_041478935.1 Dehalococcoidia bacterium | reverse complement strand
ATAGCAGCGGGACGCTGGTTTACTTAAAAGATTATCTAAATAGCACAACTAATAGTTTCATCGATACCAACGAAAGTATGCCCCGGCTTTTCGTTAATCAAAATTCTTCAGATAAAAATTATGGCAAGCTGATAGCCATATTATCTTTTAACGGAACTGACCTGGTATACTCAGATGTAAACGGAAATCCTATCGATAAAAATACATTGACCTCCTTAGGCGATACACCATCGTGGATTATAGCCCGAGGCGATGACGGCACGCCGCTTACCGGTTCGCTCTTATCAGATGCGCAACCTAATATTAACTCAAGTACCAACGAACCGGAGGTCAATATCCAATGGAATGATGAAGGGACTATAATCTTCGACCAATTAGCGGCGCGTCTGCATAATCCCTCTGGCTCAAGCGGAACATATTCGTTGGAATACGCGCTGGGCATTTTCCTGGATAATAACCTCATTTCCGCACCGCAGATGGTGGCAGAAAAATACGAAGGCAAGGGCACTATCTCTGGAAACTTTGATCTTGCCGGGGCAGAAGATCTGGCCAACCTGTTAAAATCAGGCTCGCTGCCAACGCCGCTGAACAATCCAATTGAAGAAGGCATCACGTCGGCTTCACTGGGAGCAGAATTCATTGATATGAGCTGGAAAGCCGGGCTTATTGGTCTTGGGCTGGTGATGTTATTCATGATAGCTTACTATCGCCTACCCGGTTTTATGTCTAGTCTGGTTCTTATCTTCTACGGAACGCTAACACTGGCAATATGTAAACTCTGGCCGATTACGCTAAGCCTGGGCAGCATCGGCGGTATCATCGTTTCCATGGGCATCGCAGTAGACGCTAATGTACTTATCTTTGAAAGAATGAAGGAAGAATTCCGCGCCGGGCGGACGTTGGGGGCGGCTATTGAAGCCGGTTTCCATCGAGCCTGGTCAGCGATTTGGGATAGCAACATGACTACCTTCATCGCCTGTATCATCCTTTACTGGCTGGGCAGCACGGCGATGCAGAACGCCGCAGTGATGGGCTTCGCCGTGACGCTATTCATCGGTGCCATCGTGAGCATGTTTACCGCCATATTGGTGACCCGTACACTCCTGCGCTCACTCACCGGCACCGGCCTGGCTAATAAAACTTGGTTATTTACTGTTACCGGAGGCAAAAAGAAATGATGGATATAGTTGGAAAAAGATTCTGGTTTTTCCTTATATCAGGAGTGCTTATCGTCATATCGATAATCTCACTCGTGGTATTTAGATTCACGCCAAGTATTGATTTTACTGGCGGGACGTTACTCACACTTAATTTCGACCAACCGGTGGAATATAACAGCTTCGTTCAAAAAATGGATGAACTGGGATTCGGCGATGCTGTCATTCAAATAACCGGTCAAGCCCAATTTGATATCCGTACCAAGGAAACAATCGAAAACCAGCCAGCGCTGGTAGATACACTTACGGCCGTTTTCGGGCCACTCGCCGATACCCCTCAAGTTTTTTCACTAGCACCGCAGGAAGGCGCCAGCACAACACGCAACGCCGCAGTCGCGGTGGCGATATCGATGGTGGGTATGTTGCTTTATGTTACTTATGCCTTCCGCAAAATGCCCAACTCTTTCCGCTGGGGCACCTGCTTCGTCCTGGCTTTACTGCATGATATTCTGGTGACACTGGGTTTATTCTCCTTGCTGGGCCACTTCCTCGGGTGGCAGATGGACTTGATGTTTATCACCGGCATTCTTGCCATCGTGGGCGTTAGCTTGGATAACACCATCGTCGTCTTCGACAGGATGCGCGAAAACCAAAAGAACGGCGTCAGCCCCGACTTTGAGGTCGTGGTCAACCGCAGCCAGATAGAAACACTGGGCCGTTCCCTGAACACCACAATTACCATCCTGATAACCTGTGTGGCGCTGCTGCTTTTTGTAGGCGGGTCAATCCAGAACTTTATAATTGCCCTGATGATAGGCCTTATCGCCGGCACGTTCGATTCGGTTTTCGTAGCGCCGGGGCTGCTGGTGGTGTGGGATAAGAACGAGTGGGGCAGGTTCTTCGGGCAGAAGAAGTCGACCGCAGTAAAAGCTTAAAAGATATAAACGATGGGGGTGGGGATGCTTAAATCCCCGCCCCTACGTATTCAATAATCCCCTTAATGATGAACTGCAAACCAAAGTAAAGCAGCGCTAAGCTCAAGATGATGAAAATCCACTCCTGCACCCTTTCGCCCCAGAACCTATGTGTTTTGTAGATGGTGAAAGACACTAACGACAGCCAGACGAGGTCGCAGAGCCAGTGAACGATGATGAAGAAGGGCATGCCCCATGCCCCTACCGCATCAATGAAGTTCATGATTAACAGGCTGCCCACCGTCGCCCACCACACCAGGAAAAATGGATTAAGCCCGCTCATCAAAATACCGGCGACGAAGGCATTATAGGATGTATCCTTGCCCTCTTTAGCCAGCTTGCGGCGGGCGCGGAAAAGGTCGATACCCATCCAGACTATCATCCCCCCACCCAGCACGCTTAAGACCAGCTTAACGATTTCATTCTGAAAGAAGTTCACCAGCCCGAAGTAAACCAGTAAGATGAGCGGCACCTCAACGACGGCGTGTCCCAGTGACACCAGCACCCCCGCCCACGGCGATTTCATACTCTTGGCGATGGTCACGGTAAACATAGGACCCGGCATCATCACACCGGATAAAGAGGTAACAACTACTGTGCCTAAAGCTGCTAGCAAAAAGACTCCTTTAATAGAGGATAATTTCTGATTTCAATTATATCATTTATGATTGGTTTGTATCCTGCATAGCTTGAGTTAGCTATCCCCTTGCTTTATACTAAAGCCAAAGGAGCGCACATTAAATGTCGCTGGATTTAACCACCGTCGCCGCGCAGGTCATCAAGATGATTTCCGGACTTAAGGACAAACGGGCGGAACAAGCCCAACACCTGAAAGACGCGCTGGCGACGATCAACAGCCCCGCCATCGACCTTGAAGATTTAAAGAAAAAAATTAAAGCGGCTAAAACCACCTGGCTGGTGGCGGATATCGTGGAGGGGCTCAACCAAAGCTATCCCCTGCCACCTTTACCCCCCGACTTTACGGTTATCGCCGCAGACGGTTCGCATATCGACGTCGACCGGCACCAGTCCACGCATTGCTATTTAATCAACATAGGGTCGGTAGTCCTCACCTATGGCAGCAAACCAGACGCCGTTTTATCTAGTACTCCCCGCCTCTACGCCGATGAGCAAGACCTGGTGCTTACAGCGCCCGGGGGCGGGCGTGAGCAGCCGGTGGAGGGCAACATCCTGGGAGCCAAGCGCTCCGTTGAAGAATGCAAATCTTTAGCCGCTTTAGCCGCTTCTCTCCCTCCGCAAAATCCGACACTGGCGCTGCTGGATGGGACGTTGATTCTCTGGGGACTGGAAGCTTATCCGGATTTCGTGACGGATACACTTTTAGTAAACGGCCTGTTGAAGTACCTGGACGCGATGAAAAAGCTCAATAAGGACCGCCGCCTCGCCCTGGCCAGCTACATCAGCTACCCCCGCAGCACGGACGTCCTCAATGTTTTGCGCGTGGCGGTCTGCCCTAACGATATTCCCGACTGCGATAAACAGTGCCCGCCGCTAAAAGAGCGCGAGTGTGCCGGGCTAAACGGCGTGCGCGACCGCGATATCTTTATTAGTTTGTTAGAGGACGGCGAAAGGTCGGCGCTATTTATCAGTCCCTCGAAAGTCGTCAAGGACTATTACGGCGACAATAAGGTCTATTTCTTTTACCTGCGCGTCGGGGACGAGATTGCCCGCGTCGAAATACCGCAGTGGACGGCAGAAAATAAGGACTTACTTAACCTCACCCACAGCCTCGTCTTCGACCAGTGCCAGCGCGGCCACGGTTATCCGGTAGCGTTATCGGAAGCGCACGAACAGGCGGTGGTCACCGGCGCAGATAGAGAAAATTTTAGAGAACTGGTAGAATCAACATTAGCGGAGGAACATATCCCCAGCGTTACCTCTGGCAAGAGTTTAAGTAAAAGAACAAAGTGGGTTTAGAGAAACTTTTAATAATGAAATCTAACTTAAAAAAAAGATATAGCCACTCATCCAACTTATTCTGACATAAAAGAAAGAGGAAAATGTGAAAAAACTATTTATTATATCACTGGTATTCATAACCCTGCTGCTTAGCGCCTGCAACTGCTCGGCAGCAACGACAAACACCCCGGGGAAAATTAGTTTAGCCGATTACGTTACGGTGATGGACTCATCTTCAGTGCTGCCAGATAGCTTTAAACCGGTAGACGTGGCGGCAGAACACCTAACAAGAGTAGAATTGGGTCTGGAACCGACCTGCAGTGAAATAACCGCTTACCTATCGCAAGACTCTCCCCAACTTATTTATAGCTACTATGCTATCTTCGAAGAACCAACAAACCAGTCCGAGGCTGAAGCGAAACTTAAAGACGAAGCGTACCTGACGAATGCAATTCAGGGCTCTCTGACTACCGGTATTAGCGGGGTAAGTCCTGATGATGTTCTGACACAGATTAACCACCCTGTTTTGGCAGACTATGCAGTATCCGGAGAGGGCATTATCTCTATCTCCGGTATCGATCACTATTTTAACTTGTTCTGGTTCCGCAGCGGGAAAGTATTTGTATATTTTCAATCGTTTTCTGACACCCCTGTAAAGCAATCACTGGAGCCGTTGGCCAGAGAAGCACTAAATAGACTTAGCCAATATACTCAATAAATAGAAAACTGCTACTTATGGTTATATTAAAAGGAGGTTTTTCATGGGCAGTAAAGGCAGAAAAAACGTTAAGAAACCCAAGGCAGCAGCCAAAAAAGCCACACCCAAGAAAAAATAGAACGGAGCAAACCAAAAATATATTTTTAAGGAACAAAACGACTGAAGAATCTCATCAAGGTTACAAAATATGCCAAAACCAACCAGTCAAAATATAAAAAAACTGGCTAAAGACTTCGGGGCGACATTAGTCGGCATTGCGTCCGTGGATAGATTCGAGGGCGCGCCGCCGGGACATGGTCCACTTGACCTGATGCCGCAGGCGAGGTCCGTCATCGTGGCGGGCGTAAGGATTCCCGACCCTGTTGTTGACTATGAAGAATATCACGTTAAAATGAAAGAGATGAACCCGGAGCTGGGTATCGAGGCCAGTGTTGAGAACTTTTACATGCAGATGGGGCATTACGTGGAAGACATGATGCTGAATATTATCGCTACTAAGCTGGCTAACTGGCTGGAAATTAATCACGGTCTGCGCTCGCTGCCCACCCCCAATGCCTCGCATACCGGGCTTGGCCATCCGGTGATGGCGGCGCCGATGGGCTTTTTCTCCCAGCGCCACGCGGCGGTACGCGCCGGCCTCGGTGAGTTCGGTTTAAGCGGCTTGGTCATCACGCCGCAGTTCGGTCCGCGTATGCGTTATGTATCGGTCATCACCGAGGCGGCTTTAGAGCCAGACCCCTTGCTAAAGGAAAAGGTCTGCATGCGCGGCAAGTGCGGCGGCGCTAAAGGCCCCGCCTGCCAGCAAAAGTGCAGCAATAAAGCGATATCCTTGCGGTCGGGCGTT
>JBGOXC010000036.1:0-8216 GCA_041478935.1 Dehalococcoidia bacterium | reverse complement strand
TTGTCAGTCAACGCCAGGATAGAGAAAAATTAACACAACAAGCCAAAGAAATACTACAAGGCATCTATGGAGCCAAAGCGGATATAACCATCACCTACGAAGAATTCATTTCGCCGGAAGATTCGGGTAAATACTGCCTGGCCAAAGCGCTCTTCCCCATGAATATCGCCAACTATTTAGACGTGAAATAGCCAGTACTAATTAAATAACAGAAGGATGAATTAATAGATGAACCAGAATGTTAAACCTGTATTTCTCTTGGCCGGAGGACGCCACAGCCGCGGTAAAAAGCCGGACACTTTATTGCAGGCGGTTTTCCAGACCTATGGCATAAAAAACCCAACCGTAGCTTACAGTGGCACCGCCAGCGGCGACGACCGCAACTTCTTTGGCTGGATAGCTACGGAATTAACCGAGTCAGGCGCCGATAAAGTGGTCCATGCTGTCATTGCCTCCCCGAGAGCTGACCTTAAGAAAGCCAAGACTATCCTGGAATCCGCCGATATCGTTTTTATCAGCGGTGGCGATGTAGAAGCCGGCATGGAGATACTGCAGGAAAAGAACATGCTCGATTTCCTGACGGGGCTTTACCGGCAGGGTAAGCCGTTCTTCGGCATCTCCGCCGGCTCTATCATGCTGGCGGATAAATGGGTGCGCTGGCTCGACCCCCATGACGATGACTCCGCTGAGCTCTTTCCCTGCCTGGGTTTTGCGCCCATTATCTGTGATACACACGATGAACAGGGAGGCTGGGAGGAGTTGCAGGCAGCATTAATGCTGGAAAAAGAGGGATTTAAGGGTTACGGGCTGGCTTCCGGCTCGGGCGTAAAGGTAATCCTTGAAGGTAACGTGACGCTGTTGGGGGGAACCGTTTACCAGTACGTGCGGCGGGGCAACAAAGTGGTTAGAATTGAAGACATGCTGTCGCCTAATCTTACTTAATCAGTAAAAAGGAATACCTTGAATAACCGCTTGCCGGTTAGGTGCCCATTTTAAGGGACACAATCGAGAGGACGACAAAGATAACCGCCAGGACGATAGTCAGCTGAAAGAGGGTTTTTTCCACGCCCCGCTTGGTGCGGTAGACCGTATCCGCCTGGCCAAAGATTCCGCCCAGACCCCCACCCTTAACTTGCAGTAGTGCTACCACGGTCAAAGCCACAGCGACCACTATTTGCGCAATATATAAATAAGTTATCATTACTGTCTCTCCACCATTTCTTTATACTTCAGCCAGCTTACGCTTCAGAACCTCATTTACCAGCTGCGGATTAGCCCGCCCCTTGCTCGCCTTCATTACAAGCCCCACCAGGAATTTAAAAGCTGCCTCTTTCCCCGCTTTGTAGTCGGCAACGGGCTGCACATTTGATTTTATCACTTCAGTCACTATTTTCTCAAGTTCACCGGTATCGCTAATCTGGCTTAAGCCGCGTTTCTTAATAATTTCCGCCGCGCTCTTGCTGGATTTAAACATCTCTTCAAGCACGGATTTAGCGGTGGCCGCATTTATCGTCTCGTGCGTGCTTAATATCAAAGCGGAAAGCATATCGGGGCTAACTTTCTTTTTAAACTCTTCGATATCAATACTACTGGCGTTGATAATGCGACTTACTTCGCCCAATAGCCAGTTGCTAACCTCTTTAGGCGAAATTTCTTTGCCTGCCTTTACCCCTTGTTCAAAATAGTCAGCCATCGCTTTGGAATTGGTTAGCAAACTGGCATCATATATCGACAGGTTATATTTTTTTATAAACCTATCGCGGCGAGCTTCCGGCAGCTCTGGCAGTTTCTTACGCACCTCTTCCACCCAGTCTCGCCCTATCGTCACCGGCGGGAGGTCGGGCTCGGGGAAGTAGCGGTAATCGTGGGCGTACTCCTTGCTGCGTTGGGAGACGGTTTTGCCCTCGGTATCTAACCACCCCCTCGTCTCTTGGACGAGCTTTTTGCCTTCTGCAGCAGCTTTACGCTGACGCTTTTCCTCATATTCCATCGCCAGGTAGACCGCCTTAAAACTGTTCAGGTTTTTCACTTCCACTTTTGGCCCAAGTTCTTTGTTGCCTTCCGGCCGAATGCTAATATTAGCGTCACAACGAAAGGCACCCTCCTCCATGTTGCCAGTGGAAATGCCCAGGTACTGGAAAATACTGCGCAGCTTGATGAGGTACTGGCGCGCTTCCTCCGGCGAGCGCAGGTCCGGCTCGCTCACGATTTCCATCAGCGGTACGCCGGAGCGGTTGACATCCACCAGGCTATAGTCTTCACCGCCGGGTCCGGCGCGGTGTAAAAGTTTGGCGGTATCTTCCTCCAGGTGGATGTGGTTGATGCCTATTTTCTTGGTGGCGCCACCAACCTCAATCGTGGTATAGCCCTTCTTGCTGATGGGGTTATATGCCTGTGAAATTTGGTAGCCTTTCATAAGGTCGGGGTAGGGATAATTCTTGCGGTCAAACCTCGTAAAATCGGCAATCGGGCAATTAAGTGCCAAGGCCGTCATCATAGTGAACTCTACCGCCTGCTTATTAATCACGGGGAGAACGCCGGGCAAACCAAGACATACGGGACAAACGTGGGTATTGGGTGGTGCATTAGCGTAATCTGCGCTGCAGCTGCAGTACATCTTGCTTTTAGTCAAAAGTTGGGCATGAACTTCCAGCCCGATGACAGTCTCGTAATTCATAATAAATCCAGTGCAAAAAGAACATATCAAGTATAGCAACTATAATTGGGGGTAGCAAGGAATATGGCGTAAAGCTCCAAATATGCTATAATTTTTACGTCGGCTTGGGGCCGTAGTTCACTCGGGAGAACGTCGCGTTTGCATCGCGAAGGTAGGGGGTTCGAATCCCCCCGGCTCCACTTAACTTCAGCAGAACGTGATCAAAATTCTCAATAGTCGACGCAATAAGGTACTTAACGTGGATTATTTAAGTATTACCAACAAATATTATGCTAAGTGGTTAGGTGTTTCTGATGACGTTATGTATCAGCATGGTATATACTCGATAAAATCAACCCAGCGTGATATCTGTCAAAAAGGTTACCCTGTTAAATTTGATTTATACGTTTTTATACAAAACGAAAGGATTATTATTTCATACAACTATAAAACAAAGGACCATCTCGATGCATTGCTAAACGGCATAAAAGCAGGTGATAAACCCGAGTATATTTTCGATGTAATTAAAAAAGTATATGGGATTACGCCTAACCAAAACATAAAGTTTGTTTTTCATCATTTAGAGCACAGCAACACACCAGCGAAAGAGTTGATAAAAAACGACTATCCTTTATATTTAAAATTCTTTGAAACGAATAATCCAAAAAGCGACACCACGGATTGGTTATATGAGTATTTCCAGAAAATTATAGAAAAAAAGTGTTCGTATGGCATAACGGTTGGCAATTTGCTAGTTGCGGTTACCGACGCACCGGATATGCCGTATATGGAAGACGAAATACAAGAAATCGGCATTAACACTCTAAGCGAATATAAAAAGAAAGGCTATGCTAAAGCTGTTTGCATAGCGTCTATAGATTCTGTGCTAAAACGAAATATTTGCCCGACATGGTCAACAAGGGCCGGTAATATAGCGTCAGAAAAGCTTGCATATAGCGTAGGATTTAAAAAACTGGCTGACGTTATAACGGTTAGTTTGTAGCCAGCGCCTATTATAACTACAAGATGATGCGGGAAAAAGTTGATGGCTTCACATCGGTCCAGGACTTAAGCCAGGGCGACTTAAGAATCTTTAAATTTCAAGTCGGCGATAACCAGGTATATATTGCCTGGAAAGTTGAGGGCAGCCTGACGGCAGATTTGAGCGATATTCTTGGCGATGAAGAAGTTCAGGTAACCTATATCGTCACCAGCTTGGACGAGGCGCATAATCCCATCTTCCCCGGCGTCAGTAATGTCAGCACAACAGCCATACCGATAAACCTGACACCTATATTTATCGAATCTATTGGCTAGCTATTAGTCATCCTAACGCGAGGGAGCTGGTTCTAATGGCTTGCCTTCATCTTTGATGAGCATTCTGGCGAGCACGATTATCGCCACGTAGTAGAAGTAAGTCCAGAGACTGCGCCAGGCAAAAAAGAGCGGCATAATAGCTAGAACAGGCCCGATATCGGGATATCGCTTGCAGTAGCGCCAATACCAGAGAGCGGCACCGATTAGTACAACCACTTCGGCGATGGCGAAAGGCAATGTCATCTGAACATCAACTAATCCACTCGTTATCAGGGAGATTGCCCCCACCCCTAGCGGGAACATCGGCTCTATCATCGGAGCCATGATAGACCGCAGCCAGACCTCTGGAGCCTTGGCGATAAAGTAGCCATTAGTGACAAAAAATACCACGAAGATAATTACCGCCCATGTGGCGGCAGTTTTCCATCCTGATGTCCGCATTAAAAGGATGAAGTAAAAGGGCAAGAAGAACCACGCGGTCTGCTTGGTGGCTACCGCCAGTCCCATAAATATAGCCGAAACCCAGTTATTTTCTCCAAGGGTAATCCACGCAATTAGCAGGAATGGGAAGATTAATATGCCCGTCTCACCACACCCTAAAGTATTCCAAAATTCTAGGCTGATAAGCGCCACTCCTATAAAAATAAGTCGCCTTTTTCCGGGTATTCGCCATACCGTATAACCTAGTGCTGCGACGATAAAGATAGCGTATATAATCCTGATATCTGTAATGCCCGCCGCGATAAAAGGCGTTATCAGGAGAAAAGAGCCAGCCGGGTAACATACGCGCGATTCAATCTCGGGGGGCGGCTGGGAGGGATTTTGCATAGCCTCGTCCCAGACCTCCTGTATCTGCTGCGCACTGGGATAAGGGAATGCGTTGGCAAACCTGCCCACTTGCAATGGCGTTACGCGGTCGTAGGCTCCGTTGTATTTTTCAAAAGCCGTGATGATATTAGAATTAGTGTAAGGCTCCTTACCATCTAAAAGATTTTCCGCCGCTTGCTGGCTTAAAGCCGTCCCGTCATTGTAGGAGAAACCACCGTATAATGCCGCCACCACTTCGTCAACACCGCCGTTAATACCATCATCCAAAAGGCGGTGAGCAAAAACGCCTAATATCACGGCTTCCGCAATGCCCACGATGAGTAAGGTGATAAATATCGTGACCGCCCCTCTCTTCAACCCCCTACTGTATCGCTGGAGGATGCCATCCGTTTGGGGTCTAACGATGAGGAACATGAGGAAGAACCACGCCAGCCAAAAGACCAGCCCAACCATCCAGAAAGCTGCCCCATGTACGGAATAACCTATTCCTGAAAGTGCCGAGGCAACTAGCTGAACCACCACCGCCAGGAAGAAAAACAGATAGCGCGGCTTTAAATCGTCCGGGAAAATAGCTAACTTGATTTTCATGTCTTTTAGCGGCAGTTGCTCGTCCCTCTAATACTTCTTATGGCTTGGTGAAATTCCTGCCGATGATGGTTGAATCAAAAGAGGGCGCGAACATAATATGCCCGAACATAATCGGTTTATCCACCCTCTTGAAATTTAGCGGGCAGTGCAATACATTCCCCGGCACGTAAACCCAGGTGGTGTTGGTGATGACATGCTTTTCGGCGTCCTCGCCCTCGCCTATCGTGAACTCCACCTCCGCCCCGAACTCTTTAAAATTCATCGGGTCGCCGCCGATAAAATAGAGGATTTCCGCAACCTTATGTCGGTGCCCGTCCGGTATCATCATGTAGGGTCGGTAAATGGGACGCAGGACTTGCGTTAGCGGCTCATCCCAATCTTTGACGGGTTCGTGTTGCCCGATGCCGATATATACCGGCGCGTCCGGCGGCGTGCCCGGGTGAATGATGCCCCAGGGCTCTTTTAAGAAATACTTGTCATACTTGCCTTTAGCCATTATCATCGCCTTCCTTTTTGTTTTCGTCGCTCATATTTAAGCATAATACGGCCCCTAATTCAATTTAGAATAATGGAAAGCTTTAAGAAAGAAATGGTCGGGGCGGGCAGAGTTGAACTGCCGACCTTCTGAACCCCATTCAGACGCGCTAACCAGGCTGCGCTACGCCCCGTTTCAACCTTAATAATCATAGAGGGAGACAGCCACGATTGTCAAACCAATGGTTCTATTGTAGAATACATAAACTAATGATTACCGAGGGGTTGAGATAGAGGGGAGGAAAATGGATAAAAAAAGTCAACGTTATATATCGAATGAACTAACACACTTTATTGGAAAAGGTAAACGTACAAACTCACAATACGATATATTGATTAAAATACTAAAAGAAGGATGGCTAACTTACCCTCCCCATACTCATAATATTGGCGCTAATTTAATTGTATCGCCATCTGCAAAGATAAGTAAAAATGAAATGTATTCCCCCCAAATAGTGTGTTTTTGTGATATCCCGGTTGAAGACCTTGCGATACACGTCAATAAATATAGTAAATTTGGTATTTCATTTTACAAAGAGTTTATTATAAAACAAGGTGGTGCACCAGTCTACTATTTGCCTTTGAAATCAAGAGTAAGAGATTTTATCAACTTATCTCTTGAGGATCTTAAAGAATTTAATAAACCTGATGGTGGTAGCCACTTATTAAAAACTATTGATAAAGGTGATTACTTCGATGATATCGTTAGGAGATATCATAAACTTTTTCGATTTCTTCACAAATGTATTTATGAAACGTTAAAATCAAAGGAAATAGAAAACTTCATTTGGGATTATCCAAAAGACTATGATGGTTATCATGAATTAGATTTACCCAGATATGTAGTTGATGATATTAAATCTCATTCAAAAAATTCTACAGCTGACCCAGTAATGGATGCTATATGGTATGACCGTCAATTAGGCCAGTTTGAGAAGTTTTTAAATTTTCACATTTTTAGCTTTATTAAGTTCTATGACAATCGCCTGTCAGAAACTCACCCCGAAAATTACTACTTTGAAAGGGAATGGCGTGTTGTAGGTAATATTAAATTCTCCATGAAAGATGTAATGAGAGTATTAATTCCTGAAAAATATGCGAAACAATTTCGTAGGGATTGTCCACGTTATTTTGGGCAAATGACATTTATTTAATAAAAAACATTGATGAAAAGTCAATGTGTCACCTCCCCATTTGCCCCTCCTTCCCTCTTCACGCTATAATTATTCAGATTCATTTTTGCGTTTTTGGTTTGTGTCTTTGAGATTTAACCTTTGATTTTTACCGGAGGCACCATGCTTAGCTGTTACCGCATCCTCGACCTCACCACGGAAAAGGCTTTTATGTGCGGTCGGGCTTTATCCGACTGGGGGGCGGAGGTGATTAAGATTGAACCCCCCGGCGGCGACCCCGCGCGCTTTAGCGGTCTTTTCCCCAATGATAAAGTCGACCCGGAGAAAAACCTCACCTGGCTCGCCTTTAACGCCAATAAAAAGAGCGTCACGCTGGACATCACATCCAAAGAAGGCAAGGAGACATTCCTCAAGCTCGTCAAGACGTCGGACGCCGTGCTTGAATCTTACGCCCCCGGCTACCTTGATAGCATCGGGCTGGGCTATAAGGACTTAAACGCCGTCAACCCCGGCATCGTGCTCACGTCCATCAGCGGCTTCGGGCAGGAGGGCTCTTATAAAGACTACAAAGACCCTGATATCGTGGTGCGGGCTTTAGGGGGCATGGTCTACACCGTCGGCTACGACGACCGTCCTCCATTAACCACCAGCTACGAGCATACCCACAGTCTCGGCGCGATGAATGGCGCCGCCGGCACGATGATTGCCCTCATGCACCGCGTCCGTACCGGTTTAGGCCAACACGTGGACGCTATCACCCAGCAGGCGTTGGACATCGTTTGCTCGGCGGAAATCGAGGGACCTTACGCCTTATTCAAGCAAATCCCCACCCGGCACGGCCGAGCGCGGGCATCCGTTATGCTTAAAGACGGCTCCACCTTTTTTAACACCCTGCTCTGGCCCTGCAAGGACGGCTATATCGCCCTCAACCTCCTCCTTAACCCCACCGCCGCCAAGAACAACCACAGCATGATGGAGTACCTCAAGAAGGATGGTATTGACATCGGCTTTTTGGAAGGCTGGGATTGGGAGAAGAAAAGCTGGGAACATATGACGCGTGAGCAGGCGGAGAAGCTGATGGACAGCCTCGGCAAATTCTTCATGAACCATACTAAAGACGAGCTTTTAAAGCTGGCGACGGAAAACCGCTTCCAGCTGGG
>JBGOXC010000088.1:0-5681 GCA_041478935.1 Dehalococcoidia bacterium | reverse complement strand
CGCGACCTCCTCCTTGGCAAGGAGGCATTCTACCACTGAACTACTTCCGCCCGCTTTATTAACATGGTGCCGAGGCCCAGAGTTGAACTGGGGACACCTTGATTTTCAGTCAAGTGCTCTACCAACTGAGCTACCTCGGCAGGTAAAGTAATTCAAGTTATATTTTACTTTAGATTGGAAACACAGTCAAGGTAATAAAAATAGAAAACATAAGAAGAAAACTAAATTGACCTCCCCTCCAGCTTTGAGCTATAATTGAATTAGAGACTAAGTCAAGACTATCTAAAAGGCGGGCGAAAATCTTGCATGAGTCTTGCGGCATTTTTGGCGTCTATTCTCCAAAAGAAGATGTAGCCCGTCTAACCTTTTTTGGACTCTTCGCATTACAACACCGCGGACAGGAAAGCGCCGGCATCGCCACTGCCGACGGCCAAAGAATCCGGGTCTATACGGGGATGGGGCGCGTTTCTAACGTCTTCACCGAAGAAAACCTAAAACCCCTCACCGGCTATATGGCTATCGGCCACAACCGCTATTCAACCTCCGGCTCCAGCAATATATCCAACGCACAGCCTATCGTCGTCGGCAACGATGGCAATACGCTGGCAATAGCGCATAACGGCAACCTTGTCAATGCTTCTTTTCTCTATAAAGAACTTACCGCACAGGGATACGTTTTCCACGGCTCCTCCGACAGTGAGGTCATCGCCAATATTATTTTATCGGCTCCCGGCAAAGACATGGTGGAGAAAATCCGGCACACCATGCACCGGATTCAGGGAGCTTATTCGCTGGTAATCCTAACGCCTACCGAACTTTACGCCGTGCGCGACCCGTTAGGCGTGCGTCCCCTCTGTATAGGTAAGGTGGATAGCGGCTTTGTGATTGCTTCGGAAACCTGCGCGCTGGGCCACATCGGCGCCGAGTTTGTGCGAGAAATAGAACCCGATGAGATAGTGAAGATTGATGAAAATGGTGTTCAGAGCTATCCGGGAGAACCAGGGAAGAAAGGGACTTGTATTTTCGAGTTTATTTACTTTGCCCGTCTTGATAGTATGATTGATGGCAAATTGCTTTATCCTACCCGACTAGCGATGGGCGCCGGACTCGCCCGCGAATATCCCGTTGATGCTGATATAGTTATAGGCGTGCCCGATTCCGCTACAGCCGCCGGCACAGGCTATGCCCGCGAATCCGGTATCCCCGTAGTTGAAGGACTGGTTAAAAATCGCTATGTCGGGCGTACTTTTATTGAACCTGACCAACGTATGCGCGACCTCGGAGTGAAGATGAAGTTCAACCCGCTGCCCCAGGTGCTGGATGGCGAAAAGTGCGTCGTCGTGGACGATACCATTGTTCGAGGGACGACCACCCACGTCGTTAAGTTATTACGCAAGGCGGGTGCTAAAGAAATCCACATGCGCATCTGTGCCCCGCCCATCAAGTATCCCTGTTTTCTTGGGGTGGATATGGCGACAAAAGCGGAACTAATTGCCGCCCAGAAAAGCGTGCCGGAAATCTGCAAGTTTATCGGCGCGGATTCGCTGGGGTATTTAAGTATTGACGGATTGATTAAAGCCGTCGGCCTGCCGCGGGAAAATTTCTGCCTTGCCTGTTTCACCGGCGATTATCCGATAGCAGTCCAGCTGGAAATGGATAAGCTGGCTTTAGAGACGATGGGGGCAGGGAAGCCTATTGACGCCTGCGACGCCATGGAAGACAAGTAGCCGCCAGCCGAGCTGATTCTTTAATTCTTATTTTACCTCTTGACACGGACTGGTTTTTCCTATATAGTTAGAACAGGTGTTCTCTATACATCCGTCTGACTTCAGGAGAGGTTGTGAAAAAACTATCAGATAAACAGCGCAGGATAATGAAATATATAGACCGCTTTCTCTCCGAGAAGGGATATCCGCCTTCCATCCGTGATATTCAAAGGGGATGTGACATTAGGTCGACATCCGTCGTGGATTACAACCTAAACATTTTGGAAAGTCGTGGTCTAATTAACCGCCATGCCGATGTTTCCCGTGGCATTCAGCTGCTAACGAAATCAACAACGTCAGAAAAAATGGTGGCAGTGCCGGTTATCGGTATGATAGCTGCCGGCGAACCAATCCCCGTGCCGACGCCGGATACATGGGACATTGCGGCGGTATCGGACACCATGGGAGTTTCTCCGGAGTTCACGCAGGGCAAAGAGGACATCTATGCGCTGCGAGTCAAAGGCATGTCAATGATAGATGCCCTGATAAATGATGGCGATATTGTTTTGATGCAGCAAGTCAGCTCTATTGAAAACGGCCAGATGGCGGCGGTCTGGCTTAAAGCAGAAAAAGAAGTCACCCTAAAAAAGGTATACGTTGAATCGGGTAGAATCCGCCTCCAGCCAGCCAACAGCCAGATGCAGCCGTTTTATACCAGCCCGGATAATATCGAAATTCAAGGTAGGGTTATTGCCGTTTTGCGGCAGATGGATTAAGTTAAGCCCTATTTTTTATAGACCGGTGTGCACCAGTGCATGTATTTGGGGTAGTTGCCGCGGATGACCTTGGCGTAAAGCTCCTGCAGTTTTGCCGTGAGCGGTCCTATTTCACCATTGCCAACCTGGCGATGGTCTATTTCTGATACCGGCGTCACATGAGCCGCTGTGCCAGTCAGGAAGCATTCATCGGCGGCGTACAGCTCACTACGGTCAATGGCGCGGTGAATTGTTTGAATTCCCAATTCCTTCTCCGCCATCTCAATCACCGTACTCCTAGTAATGCCAAGAAGTATATTATTCGTAGTAGCCGGGGTAATGAGTTTGCCATCCATTACCAGGAAGATATTTTCGCCGCTGCCTTCGGAGATATGCCCATCCGGGGCTAACATGATGGCTTCATCATAGCCGTTTTGAATAGCTTCGGTTTTGGCCAGGGCGTTATTGATATAAATACCGGTGGCTTTAACCTGCGGGGGAATTACATTATCCTCCGGGCGGTGCCAGGAAGATACGCCACAGCTAACCTTATCCTTATCCAGGTAGGGTCCCCAGGGAAAGGCGAACATAAAGAAATCATGTTCTAGGTCATGCAGACGCACCCCCAGCGCCTGCGAGCTTGTATAAGCAACCGGTCGGATATATAAATCCTCCTGGAAGCCGCATTTAGCCACCAGCTCAACGGTTTTCTTGCAGAGTTCATCGACAGACATCGGCAGGGCGATTTTTAGGACATGGCATCCTTTCGCCATACGCTCATAGTGTTCCTTGAGGCGGAAGATATAGGTCTGTTTTTGTTTAGCATTCCAGTTGCCGCGGATGCCTTCAAAAATTGCCGTGCCGTAATGGAGGAAATGGGTCATAATCCCGATTTTTGCTTCCTCTAGAGGCATTATTTTCTTTTGGAAGTATGCATAGGACGGCATGGCAGTGTCTCCTTTCCAAGTATACGAATATTATACCTGCACTACGAACGAAAACACAAGAGGGGAGACTGTGGATGGCGCTAGCGTTTTTCTTTGAGGAGAAGAAGCAATCCGAGCATGGCAATAAAAGCTAAACCGGCGCCGAGATAGAACGGTGCGGCGGCGTTGACCGTATCCCAGAGTAATCCGGCTAATACGCTGGCCGGCAGGAGCATCAATCCGACAACGCCCTGATAATAGCCATAAGCCGTGCCGCGACGCTCGGCGGGCACGAGGTCAGCGACAAACGCTTTAGCCACCCCCTCGACGATGCCATAGTAGATGCCGTAGGCGGCGAATAGCACCCAGATGCTCCAGATGCTCGTGGAGAGAGCGAAACCGAGATAGACCAGGGCGTAGACTGTCCAGCCGATGATAATTACCTTTCTCCGGCCTAGTTTATCCGAGATAATACCGGCTGGTGTGGAAATGATGGCGTAGGTAAGGTTGAAAAGAACCAGCATCACCGTAATCTCCAGTACATTTACTTCCAGGTTCTGGGCGCGCAGGACGATAAAAAAGTCGGACGAGTTACCGAGGGTGAAGATGCCCATGATAAGCAGGAAGAGTTTGAATTGACCGCTGAACTCCTTTTTCTCGGCAACCGACGTAGTACTGGCGGTTTTCGGAGCAGCACTGGAGGGTAGCCCTTTTTCACGGACCAGGCCGATTAAGATAATAACGGCGAGTACGGCCGGCACAATGCCGACGATAACCAGCCAGCGATAGGTGTCGTTCGTTAAGGTGAGGTCGGTGCCCTGGAAGGCGTAAATAATGACCGCGGCGGCAGCCAGACCGAGCACCGCTCCGGAGGTGTCCATCGCCCGGTGGATGCCGAAGCCTTTGCCACGCGTCTCGGCACTGACCGAATCGGCAATTAGGGCGTCGCGCGGGGAGCTTCTAATGCCCTTGCCAACACGGTCGCCAAAACGTACCCCCAATACCCCTCCCCAAGCAGTAGCGAGGAGCATGAAGGGCTTGACCAAAGTGGAGAAACCGTAGCCGATAATTGCCAAAGCCTTACGCTTGTGGAAACGGTCACTGATGCGACCGGAAAAGATGCGGAAGATAGCGTCAAAGCTCTCCGAGAGCCCGCCGATAAGACCTACGATTACCCCTCCACCCCCAAGAACGTTTTTTACGAAAAGAGGGACAAGGGTAAAAATCATCTCCGAGGAGACATCGGTGAGAAGGCTGACCAAGCCAAGGAAGAAGACGTTGGGATGCATACCCCAAATATTACGCGGGGAGGTTTCTTTAGCTACTGGTGCCGGCATAACGATATATCTTTACATGGCGGAAAAAAGATGTCAAATAAAAGGCACTGATAGATTTCTGTTTTCCTTGCCTCTTCTCATTCGCTCTGGTATGCTTTTAGAAGCAATTACGATGCCAAACATTAACATTTCCGCATTCCGCCGCTGGGACTATGTTAAAATAACCATTCTGGGTTTTGCCACCACCGCCCTTTGGCAAAGCCTACACAGCATTATTTTACCGCAACGTCTGCTGGACTTTGTGCCGGAAGCGCAGAAAAATACTTACCTCGGTATCCTGACACTTTGCGGACTTTTATTAGCGATGTTTGCCCAACCCATCGCCGGCGCTATCAGTGACCGTTCTACTTTTAAATGGGGTCGCCGTCGACCCTATATCTTCTGGGGCATTATCGTCGCCCTGCTGCTGCTCCCCGGCATTGCCCTGGCTGGCAGCTTTGCCGCCATCCTTGTCGTCTACTGTCTACTGCAGGTCACCGCTAATACGGCGCAGGGACCTTACCAGGCGTTCCTGCCGGAGATGGTGCCTACGAATAAACGCGGTATGGCTTCAGGATTTCGCAGTCTGTTTGAACTTGCTGGCGGTGTAATTTTCGTCTTAATTGCCGGCTATGTTTATACGAGTAAAAGCGGTATCGCGGGATTATGGTTGGTGCTGGGGACGCTGGGGTTTGTCCTGCTGGTAACGATGCTAACCACAGTGATACTGGTTCATGAACAGCCGTCGCCTATCATTAAACAAAAATCATCGCCGCTGGCAGCGTTATCTGATATTGTTAAAAAAGACGTCTGGAAGAACCATAGCTTTATCTGGTTTCTACTTTCGCGCCTGTTCTTCTATATGGCTTTCACCACGATTCAGCAGTTCGCTTTTTATTATCTGCAGGATGTCGTTGCCGTGGCTAACCCATCTGCCGCCGCCGCCCAATTCGTTGCCATCGCGGCGGGTGGTATGCT
>JBGOXC010000209.1:0-2953 GCA_041478935.1 Dehalococcoidia bacterium | reverse complement strand
CGCAGGCTATCCCCGCAGCACATCTCGTCGCGCCCTAAAGTGCCCCAAGAGATACCGGCTTTATCCAGAATCTTAGCCAGCGAGAGGGTAGTATGGCGGTTACGGGCATCAAAAGCACCAGCACAACCAACGTAAAAGAGGTACTCTGTCTTGCCAGCTTCAAAAGATTTAACATCAATATCCGCCGCCCATTTGGTGCGCTCGGCGGGGGCGATGCCCCAGGGATTGCTGCGCTGCTCCATGTTTTCGAAGAGCAACAGCAGCTCATCGGGGAATTTGGCTTTCATTTCCACCAGGTGACGGCGCATGTCCACGATACGGGGGACATGTTCGATAAAGACCGGGCAGACCTCCATGCAGGCGCCACAGGTGGTGCACTCCCAAATAACCTCTTCTTTTACGCTGCCCTCCCCAGTTTCTCCAATCAGCGGGAGTTCCGGGTGGCCATTTTTATTAGCGTTTTTCAAGAGGTTCATTTTTATGTCATGTATAACGAGGCGGGGCTGGAGGGGTTTTTCCGTAAAAGTAGCGGGGCAGGAGTCTGAACAGCGACCGCACTCAGTACAGGAATAAGAGTCGAACAAGCCCTTCCAGGTAAAGTTTTCCACCTGACCTACGCCGAAGGAGTTGCCCGTTTTAAACTCCTCGCGGGGCTGGGTCTTTACTTTTTCCAGGCTCATAAAGAAGCAGTTGAAAATAGAGGTCATGATGTGCATGTGCTTGCTGTAGGGCAGATAGTCGAGGAAGGAAAGCAGGACAATGGCGTGAATCCACCATAAAACACGGGCGGCAGTGTCCAGCCCAGCGGCGCCCGTCGGCAGCCACGAGGCGATAAGGTTAGCGACGGGCATATAGGACGCCGCCCTTTCCGTACCCGCGGCGATTTCACAGGCGTGCAGGCCGAAGTATGCCAGCATCAAGCCGGCCACCAGCCCGAGGATAACGAAGGCGTCACGGGAGCGGGCTTCGGTATAGGGGGGCGGGAAAGTCAGGCGGCGAATCATCGCTAAAATGACGGCGAGCAGTGCCAGGACGGACATGATATCGAAAATGAAAACGAGCGTAAAATAAGCGCCGTCCGGCAGGCGGGCAAAGCTAATAACATCCGAGAAAAGTCCATTAAGCAGGAATTCAGTATTGGAAATGAGGAGAATCATGAAAGCCCAGAAAAGGACGAAGTGGTTGATGCCGAAAGGCTTTTTTACCACCCGCCGCTGCCCAAAGGCGTAATAGAGCATGTTCCAGAAGCGCTTAAAGAAGGCGTTAAACCGGTTTTCCGGCTTGCCTTTAAGCACCAACCTAAAGCGCTGGTAGCAACTAAAGGCAAAGAACGCTACCGCAATGACCAGGACGATGATAAACGCTATAACAGTTCCCGACATAATTTATTCCTTTAAGATGCCCTAGCAGCCTTCTGCTTACGTTTTTCTCTAATATAGGCGGTAATAGCCGGAATCACCTGAAAAAGGTCGCCGACGATGCCGTAGGTGGCAACTTCGAAAATCGGCGCCTGCTTATCGCGGTTAATGGCGATGATGGTATCCGAGTCCTGCATGCCCACCAGATGCTGGATAGCCCCGCTGATGCCGACAGCAAAGTAAATCTTGGGGCGGACGGTCTTGCCGGTCTGCCCGACCTGTCTTTCCAACGGCATCCAGCCGGCTTCCACGGCGGCGCGTGAACAGGCAACGACACCGCCCAATTCATCGGCAAGCTCCTGGAGGATTTTATAGTTTTCGGTGTTGCACATACCGCGCCCACCGGAGACAATAATGTCCGCCGCAGCAACATCCACGCTGTCAAGCTGCTTATCGCCGATGATTTCTAAGACCTTGGCGGCAATGTCTTCCTCTTTGATGGGCACTTTTTCGCGGATAATGGCGCCGGTGCGGGAGGTGTTTTTAGCCGGCATGGGCATGACATGCGGGCGGACGGTGGACATCTGGGGCCGAGTATACTCCGTTAAAATAGTCGCCATTATATTACCACCGAAAGCGGGACGGGTCTGTAAAAGAAATCCCTTATCGTCGATGGAAAGCCCCGTGCAGTCGGCGGTCAAACCAGTCTGCAGTTTCGTGGCAATAGCGCCCGCCAGGTCGCGCCCTAAGCCTGTAGCGCCGATAAGCACAATCTCTGGCTTGTATTTTTCGATTAAGTAGCAAAACGCCTTATAATACGATTCGGTGCGGTAGTAATGAAAAACGGGGTCGTCCACCAGATAGACTTTAGACGCACCATAAGCGAGGGCTTCTTTGCAGAGGTGTTCCACTTTATCCCCAATAACAACCGAGCAAAGCTCAACGTTACGGGCTTTGGCCAGTTCCCCACCCACGCCCAAAAGCTCCCAGGAAACCTCCGCGGGCTTACCCTCGGTATGCTCGGTAAAGACCCAGACGCCTTTGTATTCCTTGAGTTTCGTCAGGCGGGGGTCTTCCGGCGCTGTCTGCACGGCAGGTTTAGCGGCAGCTTTCTGTTTCGCTATCTCATCAAGGATTTTTTGTTCTTCCGGGGTATAGACAATCTCTATCGCCTGAACCGGACATATTTTAATGCAGCGCTGGCAGCGGGTGCACTTAACGAGGTCAATAATCGGCTCGCCCTTTTCGTTCATGGTGATAGCATCGAACGGGCATTCGGCCTGGCAGCGCGCGCCGCAGGCTATACACTTGCCGGGGATAAGCCTGACGGTGCCGCGGGGTCGCTTAAGTTTCTTTGGCTCTTCTACCATATTATTTATAAGGACAACATGTCCTTCCCTATCATTTTATCGATCAACAATTTAGCGGATTCTTCCGGTTTATTATTTTCTCCGCCGAGGATTTCACCCTTGGCTCTTTGCGGGGAGAAGATTTTCCGCACCTGCGTCGCCGAACCTTTCAGCCCAATAGTCGCTTCATCCATTTGCATGGTCTTATTGTCCCAGAGGGTAACGGGGGCTTGTTCTGCCATCAGG
>JBGOXC010000219.1:0-2777 GCA_041478935.1 Dehalococcoidia bacterium | reverse complement strand
TAGGTGCCATAGATACACTGGGCGTGTCTTAAGCCATCCTCGTAGGCGCGGAAGACTGTCTGGACCGCCCCCAGGCTTAGTTTAACCGCCATGACGACAACAGATTTGGCGCCGGGCAGTAAATCCGTCGGGCGGTTGCCCTGGGGCGCGCCGGACAGACGGTCCACGTTGGCGATGCCGCAGTAATCCATATCCAGTTGCTCTTTAGCGTATTTCTTGATTTCGTCTTTCAGTTTCAAGGTAAACCTCCCAAAAACTTAAAATAAGTGAACTAGCTGTTTCTGTTTTGACATTATAGCAAGCGTAAAGGTTAAAAGGAAATGTTATACTTCCTCTCTCGTTAAAATCCTCTGATTACAGAAGCATTTAGCTATGGTACGATTGCCCGCCAAGGCTCAATATGCTATATTTATGTGCATGGACGCGGCATCGGATTACGTTCCCTCCGGCGGGATAACCTCGCCCGGAGGATTTATGGCTGGCGCGATTAGCGCCGGCATCAAGTATAGCCCCGGCCAGCGCCTCGACCTCGGCATCCTGCTTTCAACCAAAACCTGCGTCGCCGCCGGTGTATTTACCACCAATAAAGTTAAAGCGGCGCCGGTATTATTGAGTCACGAGCGGTTGAGGAGGGGCAGAGCTCGGGCGGTAGTCATGAATAGCGGCTATGCTAACGCCTGCACCGGCGCACAGGGTAAAGCGGACGCCTTAGAGATGACTGAATTGGTGGCCAAACATATTGGCATAAAAACGGAGGAGGTTTTGGTCGCCAGCACCGGCGTTATCGGCACGGTGCTCCCGATGGAACGCATCCGGGCGGCAATACCGAAGATCAGGTTTTCGGTGGCAGGAGGTCACGACCTCGCCCGGGCAATTATGACCACGGACAGGGTGCCCAAGGAGGTAGCGGTCAAGGCGGACGACTTTACGATAGGGGGGATGGTTAAGGGGTCGGGGATGATACATCCCGATATGGCAACGCTACTTTGCTTTCTAACGACCGACGCCGCCGTTGAAGCAGGTTTTTTACACCAGGCGTTAAAAGAAGCGGTGGACGTATCCTTCGGCATGCTGTCCGTAGACGGGGACACCAGCACGAATGATACGGTATTAATCATGGCTAACGACACAGTGGGGAGAGAGGTCATTAGACTGGGTAGTAGTAAGGCAAGGCTCTTTCAGCAGGCGTTGGATAAAGTATGTATCTATTTAGCGAGGGAAGCCGCCCGAGACGGCGAAGGAGCGACGAAACTAATAGAAGTTAAGGTCTCCGGCGCGTTGAGTTTAAAGGACGCACAGCTGGCGGCCAGAACAATCGTCAGCTCATCGCTGGTAAAAACAACGGTTTATGGCGCCGACCCCAATTGGGGGAGAGTACTGGCGGCGGCGGGGAGGAGCGGTGCGGTTTTAGAAGAGGCTAAGATGGAGTTATACATCGGTGGTGTCGGCGTGGTAAGAGGCGGGGTGCCGGTGAATTTTGATAGGGAAACGGTGGTTAATCACCTTAAAGGAAAAGAAGTTTATATTAATCTTAATCTGCACCTCGGCAACGCAGAAGCTACTGCCTGGGGTTGTGATATGACCGAGGAGTACGTGAAAATCAATGCGGAGTATACGACATAGCGAGTTAGTTTTATGAAAGACATTACAGTTATAAAAATAGGTGGGTCAACCTTTAACAGCGGCGATACTACAATTGAGGACGTCGTAGCGCTGCAGAAAAAGAAGCATCCGCTGGTGGTGGTCCACGGCGGCGGCAACACAGTGACGGATTGGCTGAAACGCCAGGGCATCGCCACGAAGTTCGTGCGTGGCGAGCGCGTCACCGATTTAGGGTCGTTGGCGGTGGTGACGGCGGTGCTGGCGGGACTGGTTAATAAAGAAATAGCGGCGGCGATTAACCTCTATGGCGGACGGGCGGTGGGCATTAGCGGGGTGGATGGTGCGCTCATTGAAAGCAGTATCAAGGATAAAGAGCTTGGTTACGTGGGGTCGGTGGAAAAGGTAAATAAAGATGTCCTGGAAACGTTGCTAAAAGCAGGTTTTATACCAGTCATCTCACCTATCAGTCTATATTCGCTGGAAAGAGCCGGCGAAGAGCCGGGCGTAATCAACGTTAACGGCGACCCCATTGCCGGGGAAATTACCGCGGCGCTGGGGGCTAAACGACTGATTTTTTTGACGGATGTTGACGGCATTCAAGATAAAACCGGCAAGACATTGCCCCAAATAACCAGTGCTGAAGTGAAATCACTAATCTCGTCCGGTGTAATTGCTGGCGGCATGATTCCGAAAGTTGAAGCCTGCCTTAAGGCTTTAAAAGCAGGTTCGCTAACCCGTATAATAGATGGAAGAAAACCGCACGCCCTGCTGGATGAATTCGCCAAATCTGAAGGCGGGACGACAATAAGGAAGTAAAATGGTAGACTGGCTGGATTTAGAGAAAAAATATTATATGCGCACCTTTGAAAAGGTACGTGTGCCAGTAGTCCTGGTTAAAGGGAAGGGAGCCAGGGTCTGGGATGACAAAGGCAAAGAATACCTGGACTTTGTGGGCGGCTGGGCGGTAAATTGCCTGGGGCATGCCCATCCCGTGGTGGTGCGTGCGTTAACGGCGCAAGCGAAAAAGCTCATCCATACCTCCAACCAGTTCTATACCGTACCCCAGCTGCAACTGGCTGAACTTTTAACGAAAAACAGCTGCCTGAACCGGGTATTTTTCGGCAACAGCGGCCTGGAGGCCAACGAGGGCGCCGTCAAGCTGGCCCGCCGCTACG
>JBGOXC010000038.1:0-8126 GCA_041478935.1 Dehalococcoidia bacterium | reverse complement strand
TGTTTATACGAGTAAAAGCGGTATCGCGGGATTATGGTTGGTGCTGGGGACGCTGGGGTTTGTCCTGCTGGTAACGATGCTAACCACAGTGCTGCTGGTTCATGAACAGCCGTCGCCTATCGCTAAACAAAAATCATCGCCGCTGGAGGTGTTATCTGATATTGTTAAAAAAGACGTCTGGAAGAACCATAGCTTTATCTGGTTTCTACTTTCGCGCCTGTTCTTCTATATGGCTTTCACCACGATTCAGCAGTTTGCTTTTTATTATCTGCAGGATGTCGTTGCCGTGGCTAACCCATCTGCTGCCGCCGCCCAATTCGTTGCCATCGCGGCGGGCGGTATGCTGGTGGTGGTTTGGCCCGCTGGTTACTTTTCGGATAAAGTCGGACGCAAGTTACTGACGGCTATTTCTGGCATAATCGGCGCAATAGGCATCGCTATGATTGCCCTGACAAACGAATACAACGTGATTCTCTATGCGGCCGGCATCATCGGCGTGGCCAAGGGGATTTTCGACAGCACCAACTGGGCACTGGCTACCGATTTTGCCTCCAAAAATGAAGAAGCGCGCTATCTGGGTATCGCTAATATGGCCACGGCCGGTGGAGCTGTTTTAGCGCGCGTTATCGGCCCGGGTATTGATTTCTTTAATAGCCGTAGCCCGTTAAGCGGGTATAACTTTATGCTGATAATGTGCATTATCTATTTTGTCGTCGGTGGGGTGCTGGTGTGGGGTGTTAAAAAGCGCTCTTAGCTCATGAACCACAGCTGGAATCCTAGGTGAGCCAGGTAAGCTACCGTCACGTAAGATATCGTTCGTCCCAGCCAGGTGGCAAGGAAAAACCGCCAGACGGGCATACGCATCGCCCCGGCGATAATGCCTACGACATCGAACACAAACGGGAAGATGGAAAAGACAAAGACGGCTATCCACCCCCAGCGCTTTACCCATGTTTCCACCTTAGTATAAAAATTGTGCTTCGCCAGTAGGCCACGCCCGCTGCGACCCGCGAGATAGCCCGTCATTTCTCCGATACCAGCCCCGATTCCCCCTACCAGGCCGACGATTATGGGCGAAGGCAGTGTAGCCCCCATCGCCATGATTACTGTCATGTTGCTAACCGGTAAGATAATCGTGGCATTCAGGAAAACACTGATAACGAAAACCCCGGTATAACCATATCCCTCGAGGTCTTTAAAAATATCGGGGTTTTTAATATAGATAACGCTGACCACAGCGATGATAGCTATTGTTGCCAGCAGCCCCAGTAAAGGAAGATAATGTTTTTTAAGCCAGTCTCTTAATTTCTTGATAAACGGTTTTTTCCGTTTTGTTTCATCCATATCCCAACGATTATACCATGCGTTATAGTGGCATAAGAAACTCAATTTCATAAAGCGGGCGGCTACGGTATATAATTTAGTTATTAGTTTTTAAAGGTGCAGTTAGCTGGAATGACAGTGCAACAACCGATCATACAGGAAATTCACATGACGCCGGACGCTGCCTGGTGCTTCGAGGCGTTTGCATCATGGCCCTTTAGCTTTTTCCTGGATAGCGGCATGGACCCGCAAAAGCTGGGACACTATTCCTTTATAGGGAGTGACCCTTTCCTCGTAATGAAAAGCAAGGGCGATGAAATCACGCTAATTCATAAAGGAGTGGAGGGAAAAAAGCGGGGCAACCCCTTTGATATATTGAGTGAGATACTCCAGACTTATGCCATTGATGGTAGTCGTATGCCGGTGCCTTTTACGGGAGGGGCGGTGGGATATTTCAGTTACGACCTCTGCCATTTTATTGAAAAGTTGCCGAAAAATGCGGTTGATGACTTGAACTTGCCGGAACTTTATTTTGGCTTTTACGATGCCATCGTGGCGTTCGACCATCAAGAGAACAAGACCTACCTGATTTCCACCGGATTTCCGGAACTAGAGGAAGTAAAAAGACTCAGAAGGGCGCAAGCGAGAATTAATGAGTTAAGAAATATGGTCATGCTGGCGCCGCCACCTGGTATCGCTAGAGAAACCGTTGCGGCGAGAAGTAAAAAACTTAAAGCTAACTTCTCCCACGCTGGCTACCTGGAGGCGGTAGCAAAAGCCCGTGAGTATATCTGCGCTGGCGACATTTTTCAGGTCAACCTCTCGCAGAGGTTAGAAGTTGACATAAATATTGACCCTTACGAACTCTATAAACGCCTGCGAAAAATTAATCCAGCGCCTTTCGCCAACTATTTTAATTTTGATGGGGTAAGTATTGTCGGGGCTTCGCCGGAGAGGTTCTTGAAGTTGCGGGGGGATTGGGTGGAAACGCGACCAATTAAGGGCACTAAGCCGCGCGGCAAGACGCCTAAGGAAGACAGGGCGCTGGCGGAAAGCTTGTTAAAAAGTGTTAAAGACCGCGCAGAAAATATTATGATTGTTGACCTGGAGCGTAACGACATCGGGCGGGTGTGCCGCTACGGCACGGTGAAGGTCAAAGAGCTAGCAATACTGGAAACTTATCCCACCGTGTTTCATTTAACCTCGATGGTAGTGGGGCAATTAAGGGAGGGGAAAAGCGTTATCGATCTGGTAAAAGCGACCTTCCCCGGCGGGTCGATTACCGGCGCGCCCAAGGTTCGGGCGATGGAAATCATCGATGAACTGGAGCCGACCTGCCGCAGCGTTTATACAGGGTCACTAGGGTACTTGAGCTTTAGTGGGGACACAGACCTCAATATCGTCATCCGTACGTTTATTATCAAAAACGGCAGAGTTTATTTCCAGGTGGGCGGGGCGATTGTTTACGACTCCAAGCCAGAGGCGGAGTATATCGAAACGCTGGATAAGGGTAGAGCCTTGATACGAGCGCTGGGGGTTTCCGACGGAGAAGATTTGGAGATAGTAACATGATTCTGGTGATAGATAACTATGATTCATTTACCTATAACCTGGTGCAGTACCTCGGGGAGCTGGGGCAGACACCGGCGGCTTATCGCAACGACGCTATAACACTGGAACAGATTGAGTCCATGAAGCCGAGCCACATCATTATTTCGCCGGGACCCTGCACGCCGCTGGAAGCAGGAATCTCTAATAATGTCGTGCGGCATTTTAGGGGGAAAATTCCTATTCTTGGCGTTTGCCTGGGGCATCAATGTATAGGATATGTGTACGGGGGGATTATAAAGCGGGCGGCGCTACCGATGCACGGCAAGGAATCTTTAGTCTATCACGACGGCGCCACCGTTTTTAAAGGATTGCCTTCGCCAATTACTGCCGGACGTTATCACTCTCTAGTAATTGAGCCAGATTCTATACCGGCGACGCTGGAAATCTCGGCGCGGACGAAGGACGGGGTTATTATGGGGGTGAGAAACCAGCGAGATATGGTGGAGGGGTTACAGTTTCATCCGGAGTCAATCATGACGCCGGAGGGGCATGATATTCTAGCCAATTTTTTGAGAATGTCGATATCTTAAGGGGAGGCAGTTATGCAAGATAAGGTCTATTTAAACGGCAAGATTATACCATCTGAAAAAGCCCTCATCTCCGTAAGCGACCATGGATTCCTTTACGGTTATGGGCTTTTCGAGACGATGCGGGCATATAACGGCAAACTATTTTTACTCGATCGGCATGTTAAGCGCCTCCATGAAGCGGCGAAAGTCATCGGGCTGGAACACAAAATAAAAGATATCGACCTGGTAAGAGCGTGCAATGAGACTGTGGCTGCCAACAAGCTGAAAGAGGCGCGCGTGCGTCTAACGGTCACTAACGGGGACAGTGTGGTTTTACCATGGGTAGATAAGATGGGTGAACCAACGGTGGTTGTTACTGCGGTGTCTTATACGTCTTTCCCTGAAGAAAAATATAATACAGGGTTTAAAGTAGGCATGGCGTCGGTGCGACGGATGAAACAATCACCCTTCTCCGCCATGAAATCCATTAACTATCTTTTAAACGTCGTGACGCGAGTAGAAGCAGCCGAAAAAGGACTCGACGAGGCCATTTTATTAAACGATGAGGGGCATATCGCCGAAGGCGGGGGGTGCAACGTCTTTTTCATCGAAGGAGAAAAACTCATCACTCCATCGGCGGATAGCGGCATCATCCCGGGCGTAACGAGGGAGGTAGTGATAGAGCTTGCCGCTGGACTGGGTATTGATGTGAGGGAAGGCCCGGTGGGCATCGGGGCTATCAAGAGGTGTTCGGAGGCTTTTCTGACCAACGCCATTATCGAGATTATGCCGGTAACCCAGGTGAGGGATAATGAGGGGAACTCCGTGACGATTAACAATGGTGAGCCGGGCAAAGTAACGCGGCACCTGATGGAGGCGTATCGGGAGAGGGTAAAGAAGGAGACGACAATTTAGCTGCTTACCAGAACTCCGTCTGTGTAATATGTTCAGTCTCTTTAATTATCTTACGGATGGCGTCGCGGGTATTTTCGTCGGTAACGGATTCAATCATTGAGACGGGGTTGCCATCCTTGTTTTTCTCCGCACGCCACTTAACGACATAACCCGGCACCAGTGCGCTGTTGAAGTCACCGATACCACAACAAGAAGAATCAATAACGGCTTGGCTAAGCACGTAAAGGACCTCCCGTCCATCGAGCTTTAACCTGACCTCTTTTTGCGGGGTGTAATAGCCGGACGGGGTGGAGACATCTCTATTTAACTCAAGGTGAGTGTATTTAGTCATTATATTATTATAACCCGGTATCCTCTGGTAATCCCATGATTATATTCATGTTTTGAATAGCCGTTCCAGAAGCCCCTTTACCCAGATTATCATAGCGGGCGGAGAGCAAAACTCTATCCTTGTTCCCGAAGACAAATATCTCCAGATTGTTCGTGCCGTTGCAGTCGGTGAAGGTTAAAAAGCCGTTTTTTAGATAGTCATCCGCCGGGTGGGGCATCACTTTAACAAATTTCTCTCCGGCGTAATAATCCGCCAGAATTTTCCTGATATCTGCGGCGCCCAACGGCTTCTTAAAATACGCCGGCACCAATGGGATTGAAACAATCTCTCCGTTATAGACATTGACCACGGTCGGCGCGAAAATGGGTGGGCGATTAAGCCCGACGACTTTCGTCATCTCCGGGACATGCTTGTGATTCAACCCCAGCGCGTAAGGACGCGGATTCTTGATATAGTCGGGTGCGTCAGACTTTTCGTAATCGGCAATCATGGCTTTGCCGCCGCCGCTATACCCCGCCACAGCGTGGCAGACAACCGGGTAATCCGGGCTGACGATTCCCTGCGCCACCAGCGGGTAGAGCATAAGGATAAAGCCGGCGGCATGGCAGCCGGGCACGGTGATCCGCTTAGATTTTTTTATCAAGGCACGTTGCTCTTTCTTGAGTTCAGGCAGGCCGTAGACCCACCCCTCGGTGATGCGGTGTGCGGTTGACCCGTCAATGACGCAAACAGAGTCGTTGTTAATCAGGCTGACGGATTCCCGCGCGGCGTCGTCCGGCAGGCAAAGAAAAACGATATCCGTTTCGTTAAGCAGCTTCTTTTTAGCGGCGGGGTCTTTGCGTTTTGCCTCGGATATTTCCACCAGCTCAATATCTTTTCGGCTGCTTAAGCGCTCGCGGATTTTCAGTCCGGTCGTGCCGTGCTGGCCGTCAACAAAAACCGTCTTTTTCATGAGGTTTTCCTTCTATGTAATGCAATGTAAAGTATAACATAATGATGATTGGATTGATATTGAACTGGTAGGTCGGTTATTGCCCCAGTCGAAAGTAGTTGTACTTTAGATAAATTATTACAAAAATGTGACTAAAATACCCTCATTTAAACGTGATTTATACTTGACACAAACGTAGTGATAGTTTATTGTTGATATATTAGAAAGGTTCAAGGAAGGAGGAATCATGCAGGCATATTGCGTCAAGTGCCGAGCCAAGAAAGAAATGAGCAATCCTAAAACCATCACTATGAAGAATGGCAAACCGGCTACTCAGGGTGTATGCCCATCCTGCGGCACTAAGATGTTCAAAATCGGCAAAAAATAAGCCGATATTGATCAAGAATTTTGTAGATAGATAAGGCTGGATATCTCTTGAGGAGAGTCCAGCCTTTAATCTTTATATAGGGGCAGAGTGGAGGAGTTATTTAATGTACTTTTTAATGAGTTTTTCAGTACTCACGGCGTTGAGTTTATGGAATATCAATGAGAAACGCTCTTCAAGTTGTTGCATGATAGCCTTGAGGTCTGCCTCCGACAGGTTCCACATCTCTTTCTTAAATTCGCCTAGAGCCTTCTTGCGGGTGTTGTAATGGAACTGCTCATCCGTTTCGCCTGTTTTTCTTTCACCGATACATTTCGTATCGAGATAGCCATACATCCGCGTTAATAGTTCTTTAGGAAAGCGGGGGCTGTCGTATACGATATTTTGGAAACCAGTGGCCAGGTGGACTTCAATAGTGTCCACTTTCGGAAACATATCAAAAGCTTCGTCCGGCAAAGTAGAGGCGCCGTGCTGAACTGCCCCGCCCAGCCCGTATTCTGCCCGCGCCATATTAGATAATTCTTTTAGGGTATCGAAAGCGATTTTTACCTTGGCGATGGAGCCGTCCGGCAAGACAATGCCACCATGCGTCGTTCCGGTCTGTACGCTGATTTTAGAAATTCCTTTGATGCCCTTAGGCAGCAGTTTAAGGTAACCGTTCATGAAAGCCCGCAGGTCGTCCACCGTGCTGTTGCCTTTGCCGATTTCTCCTATCTCGCCACCGACGGAAATGGTGATGCCTTTCGGCTCGATGTTGCGGATAAAGCGAGTCATCTCGGCTGTAACCTGCGAGTTTTTCTGCTGCTGCTCGTTCAAATCGTTTTTAGAGATATCCACTAGTGTGGAGGCGTCAATATCAATATTATAAAAACCGGCTTCTATCGAATCCTGGATGAGCTTTTTGATCTCGCTAATCTCGGCTTCAGGATTCTTTTCGTAAGCAGACTGTTTAACCTGATAATGGTCGCCCTGGATGAAGACCGGCCCACGGAATCCTTCTTTAATGGCGGCAGCCATAACGCCGGCGGTATATTCCGCGGGGCTCTGTTTGGTATAGCCTATTTCCGAGCGGGCAATTTCAAAGCTTAAAGCGCCGACTTTATCTTTCATAGCCGCCCGGAAGACCGCCCGGGCGACGTCATAAGTGAGCATGCGGATATTGATGGCGGGCACGGTGATTTTATTGAACTGCCCCTTGCCGGCGGCTTCATATAAGCTCTGGATGCTGGCTGGGTAAATACCCCGGTCTGAAGCTGCCTGGCGAATAGCCCGGAATTGCTCTTTCTGTTTTTGTGGGTCGGGCTCAAAGACGGCCTGCTTTATCAGGGCATCAATATTGCCGTTCTTGGACATCACACATTTCTCCTGTGTTTATTTGCCGCTGTATAAAATGGTGCGGCGCCCGTTATATCTATCGGCGTCGTACTGTGTCTTAGGGTCGACCAGACTTAGTTTATTATAAATATTAGCCAGCGGGACGCAGGCGATTTTGCCGTTTTTCAAGCAGACCATGTTGCCGTAGTGCTTATTCACGACTAAATCAACAGCGGCGATACCGAAGTACCGTCCCATCCGTCTATCGTAAGCGCAGGGGGCACCGCCACGCTGCAGGTGACTAAGTTCCACACTGCGGGTCTCAATTCCGGTCGCTTGTTCAATTTCGTTGGCTACCAGTTCGCCGATGCCGCCGAGGGTCTTACGTCCGAAGCTATCGATGCCTTCCTTTTTAACGATTTGCTGGCCGCCGATGGGTTTGGCGCCTTCCGCGACAATGATAATTTCATATCTTGTACCAGCCCTTTTCCCTTCCATAACGAGCTCATTAACGCGGTCGAAGGAGAAATCCCATTCCGGTATCAGGATAATATAGGCGCCGCAAGCCTCGCCGCCTTCTAAAGCCAGCCAGCCGGCATTTCTGCCCATGGTTTCCACCACGAAGATTCGCTTGTGAGAGCCGGCTGTCGTCCGCAGGCGGTCGACCTCTTCAACGATGACGTTAAGGGCGGTCTCATATCCCAGAGAGTAGTCGGTCTCAGGGAGATCTTTATCGATGGTCTTGGGGATGCCGATAACGTTAACGCCCTCCTTACCGAAGCGGGTGGCAATCGCCAGGGTGCCGTC
>JBGOXC010000012.1:0-10978 GCA_041478935.1 Dehalococcoidia bacterium | reverse complement strand
TACGCCCGATGATGGGAACTTCTTGAAGGCGTAGCTTACGACTGATTTCTTGTACATGTTTGCTTCCTCCCCCAATTGCCACCAGCCTGGTAGGGAGGCTACCACCGGGCAGAGAGCCGCCACCCACCATCGTCTCCCCGTCGATTACTTTAGCGCTGCAAACCTTGGCCCAGCGGTTAGTGCGCTTTTCAATATCTTTTAACGAAGCGGCAATCATCCGCCAGACAGGGATTTTTTCAGTTGCTTCTTCCTTGAGATAATGCAGCAGGGTTGCCGCCAGACCAGCCAGCCGCGTTTTATCTATACGCAGCGCCCGCGCCAGGGGATGCCGCTTAAGCTTATCCACATACTGCTTTTCACCGACGATGACGCCCGCCTGCGGCCCGCCCAGCAGCTTATCGCCGGAGAAAAACGTAAGCGAGGCGCCAACCCTAACGCTCTGCTGGACCATCGGCTCGGGAGCCAGTCCGAAAGCGGTAGTATCCAGCAAAGTGCCGCTGCCAAGGTCATCCAGAACCAACAGATTATGCTTTTTAGCGATAGTCACCAATTCCTCTAAAGCGACTTCGCTGGTAAAACCCACCAGGCGGAAGTTGCTGGAATGTACACGCATTAAAGCCCCCGTCGCCGGTTTTATCGCTTCTTCGAAGTCGCGGGCATAGGTGCGGTTGGTCGTCCCTACTTCAATCAGTTTAGCGCCGCTCTGGCGCATGACATCGGGGATGCGGAAGCCGCCGCCGATTTCCACCGCCTGACCGCGAGAGACGATGACTTCCTTGCGTTTGGCTAAAGCCGTCAGCACTAGGAGCACTGCAGCAGCGTTATTATTAACGACGAGCGCGGCTTCGGCACCGGTAAGTTGACACAACAAGCTTTCGATATGGACGTGGCGAGAACCCCGGTTGCCGCTTTCTAAATCAAATTCAAGGTTGGCATAGCCGCGGCTGGCTGTTTCCATGGCGTCTAGAGTATGTTGACTTAAAGGGGCGCGGCCGAGGTTGGTATGCAAGATAACACCGGAGGCATTAACGACACGACGGAGACTCGGCGTAAAAACGGACTCAAGTCGGCCTAACACCGCCGTGACTATTTCGTCAAGAGAGTCGCCAGACTTGCCTGCCTGGATAGATTGCCTTTGCCGCTCCAGCTCTTCCCGGATAATGCTAACCGCCAGGTCGTGCGGATAGTTTTTTACCGACCGGCTGAATCGAACATCCGTAAGTATTTTATCGACGCCCGGCAGGCTGCGCAGTTCTCTTGCCATCGGCTTAATTCTACACAATAAGCGGGCATACTTCAAAGTTGACAGTCATGACAATTATTGTTAAAATAAAAATTGTTTACTAATTTAGTTAACTATCCCCTTTTTCCCCTTGGAAGATAGAGTATAATTAAGTTAAGAGATTGATAATCTTTTCCACCGAAAAGTCCAAAGGAAGTGTTTAGATGTTTAAAACGATTAGAGAGGACATCAAGACGGTTTTCACCAAAGACCCCGCGGCGAGAAGCACCCTGGAAGTCCTCCTCTGTTATTCCGGCTTGCACGCTATTTGGGCACACCGCATCAACCATTTTCTCTGGACGCATCTTCTTAAGCTACCGGCGCGCTTATGCTCTAACACCACGCGATTTTTTACCGGCATTGAGATACACCCAGGGGCGAAAATCGGGCGGCGGTGCTTTATCGACCACGGCTCGGGAGTAGTCATCGGAGAGACAGCGGAAATCGGTGACGACGTCCTGCTTTATCAGGGGGTAGTGCTTGGCGGAACAACCAAGGAGAAAAAGAAGCGGCATCCCACACTCGGTAATGGCGTGGAGATGGGCAGCGGCTCGATTGCTTTAGGACCTATTATCATCGGCGATAACGTCAGGGTCGGCGCCAGCTCCGTAGTAATACGGTCAGTACCACCGGGGGTTACCGTGGTAGGCATTCCCGGTCGAGTAGTCACCAAAGGAGAAAAGCCGGTGATGGACCTGGAGCATGGCAAGCTGCCCGACCCGGTGGCTGAAGCGCTGAAATTGGTACTTAAGGATTATCACAAGTTAGAAGAGCGTTTGAAAGCGCTGGAAAAACTAAGCGGCATTTCCACCCCACCAGATGAAACAGGCAAGCAGATAGAAGAGATTGAAAAGGAATTCGAGCAAGGCAGCGGAATCTAGTCAACAGGTAACGATCTGATGAGAATCGCAGCAGCAATGAGCGGCGGTGTTGATTCTTCGGTAGCCGCCGCTTTACTTAAACAACAAGGTCATGAGGTTATTGGCGTAACCATGAAGTTGGCTGATAATAAAAATAGCCAAAACGCTATTACCGATGCCCGCAAGGTTACCGCGAAGCTGGGGATTCCTCATCACGTCATCGACCTGCAGGATATTTTTAAGCGCACGATTATTACCGACTTTTGCCGAGAGTATGGTTTGGGGCGTACGCCGAATCCATGTGTTTTGTGCAATCGGCATATTAAGTTTGGTATATTATGGGAAAAGGTAAAGGGGCTGGGGGCTGATTTCCTAGCAACGGGACATTATGCTAGAATTGAAAAAACCAACCGCGGAAGATACCTACTGAAAAAGGGAAAGGATAAGCGCAAAGACCAGTCATATTTCCTTTGCCAGCTTAAGCAGGAGCAACTGAAACACAGCCTATTCCCCATCGGAAACCTGACTAAAGATAAGGTAAGGGAAATTGCCCAGGAAATGAGGTTGCCCATCGTAAATCGTAATGAAAGTCAGGAAATTTGTTTCGTAACGGATGATGACCATGCCCGATTCTTAAAGGACCACTATCCGGGGGAGATCATAAAGGGACCGATATTAGATTGGCACGGGAAACAACTGGGGGAGCATAAAGGCATTATGTTCTATACCATTGGTCAACGTAAGGGATTGGGTATTACAGCCAGGGAACCTCTTTATGTGACGGCGATTGTACCTGAAAAAAATACTATTATTGTGGGAACCAAAGAGCAGACCTATGCCAATGAGCTAGTGGCCGATAATCTGAACTGGATTACAGAATCTATGCCGGAAAAGCCGATTAACGTAAAAACCAGGGTAAGATACCGCCATCCAGAAGCGGAGTCAACCGTTAGTATAATTGATGAGAATAGTGTTCATGTACAGTTCGCCGAGCCGCAGATGGCGATTACCCCAGGGCAGGCGGTGGTGTTTTATGACGGCGACACCGTCATCGGCGGGGGGAGGATAATCAGGCAAGGAAAATAAATTATGGCTTCAATAATCGCGGTATGCCAGAGTGAAAAGAAGGGCACCAGTAAAACACCCGTTGCAGAAATAGTCGTTAAAGAAGATTACGGCGTGGTGGGGGATGCCCATGCCGATTGCACGACGCACCGGCAGGTAAGCTTGCTAGCGATAGAGAGTATTGATAAAATGCGCAGCAAGGGCTTTGACTTTTTAAAGCCGGGAGACTTCGCGGAGAATATCACCACCAAAGGCATTAATTTAACTGACCTGCCAATTGGTACCAGATTGAAGGCGGGCAAAGAGGTAATACTAGAGATGACCCAGATAGGCAAGGAATGTCACGCCGCCTGCGCCATCCGCCAACAAGTGGGCGACTGCATTATGCCGAGGGAAGGCATATTCGCGAAAGTAATTCATGGCGGAAGGGTTAAGGCCGGGGATATTATCAAAATTACTGAGAAATGAGATGGAAAGTAAAATCCTAGAGAGAGTTGAATATATACGGGTGGACGGGGGCGCCAGAGCAGCCACCGAAAATATCGTTAAAGAGACTGCGCTGACCATCCGCATCGGCGGCAAGCATTACGCCACGGCGATGATACTGGCAGGGATGGAAAGAGAGTACATCTTTGGGCATTTGATAGCGCAGGGAATAATTCAAAGTGCCAGAGACATCCGCTCGCTAACGATAAGAAATAATATCGCTGAGGTTGCCTTGATAGGAACTAATAAGAAACATCAAATTAACCGGAAAATCAACTCCAAGCTCAAGGTAAAGGCAAGTGATATCTTTATCTGCGTTAAAACTATTTTAAAATCCGAAGTGTTCAACGAGACCGAAGCCGTGCATTCCGCCGGCTTATTTCTTAACGGCAATGAGACTCTTTGCATAGCAGAAGACCTAGGACGGCACAACGCCCTGGATAAAGTAATCGGCTACGGTCTGTTGCACAAGGTTGACTTCAGTCAAACCGTGGCGGCTTCCACAGGCAGGCAACCATCAGAAATGATATTGAAGTGCCGCAACGTAAACATCCCGATTATCGCCACCAAGGGAGTACCGACGACGATGTCGGTTGAGATTGCCGAAAAAGCAGGCGTCACCATCGCGGGGCTGGTGCGGGGCAAAAATATGACGGTGTATAGTCACCCGGAGAGAATCGTATAAAATGCCAAGCCTAAAAACTTCAAGGAAAATAGAGGGGTGGCAGTATAACGACGGGCGACTGACTCCGGTGAAAGCGGGTGTCGTCATCGAGCAGGAGTTCCCGATATATGTTAACGGCAAGCAGCTGGTCACCGCCTCCATTACCCCCACCTTCTTAAAAGAATTTACGCTGGGATATCTCTTCGGTCAGGGATTCATCAACAGTTTAGACGAAGTTACGTCGCTGGAAATGCTGAATAACACGGCTCATGTAATCTTAAAGGACAGACGCAAGACTCTTACGGATGCCACCAAAACCAACTATCGCATCGTTTCCGGTGGCGGCCGGTCGGCATATTTTAGCGAAGCCAACCTACCGGAAATAAAATCCGATGTCGTCGTGAGTAAGCGCACGATTTTTTCGGCAATGAATCAACTCTTTAGGAATGCTATACTCTACGCAGAGACCGAGGGCGTCCATGCCGCCGGTCTTTTTAATACCAGAGCCAGCCTGCTCTGCATGGTGGAGGACATCGGGCGGCATAATACACTGGACAAAATCATTGGATATACCTTGCTACATAAAATAGATTGCAACCGCGTGTTCTTAGTCTCTACCGGACGCATGGCTTCGGAGATGGTGACGAAAATATGCCGAAGCGGCATACCGATAATCGCCACGAAGACGGCCGTGACCGATAAAGGACTGGAAACAGGCAAGAAGTGCGGGTTAACCATCATCGGCTTTGTGCGGACGACCGGGTCAAAAATACACACCGACATGGATGTGAGGATAACCAAAAAAGCCAGTATGAAGATTTACTGCGGCGCGGCGAGAATACGCAGTGCTTAATAGCAGTCTTTAGAGTAAAATTAAGATATGGCAAACACCACGATAGAGCAAATACTGAAGCTAAAAAAAGAAAAAAATGCGATTATCCTCTCGCATAACTATCAGCGCGGCGAGGTACAGGATATAGCGGACTTCGTCGGGGATTCACTGGAGCTAAGCCAGAAAGCCGCTAAAACCGACGCCGATGTTATCGTCTTTTGCGGTGTGTACTTCATGGCAGAGACGGCTGCAATCCTTAATCCCGATAAAACAGTACTGCTGCCAGACGCCAGCGCCGGCTGCCCGATGGCGAACATGATAAATAGCATACAGCTGCAGCAGAAAAAACAGGAGCTGCCAGGTTATACCGTGGTCACTTATATTAATTCCACCGCCGCTGTTAAAGCCGAATCCGACTACTGTTGCACATCGGCGAACGGCGTCAAGGTAGTGAATACTATTAAGAATGATAAGATACTCTTCGTGCCGGACCAATATCTGGGTGATTTTATCTCCAAAAAGACCGGTAAAAAGATGGAACTCTGGCCCGGATATTGTCCCACGCATGTAAAGATATTACCGGAGGATATTAAACATCAAAAGAAGGAACACCCCAAGGCTAAAGTGGTAGTGCACCCGGAGTGCCGTCCGGATGTTATCGCCCTGGCGGACGAAGCCTTAAGCACCAGCGGCATGATACGCTATGCCGCCCGGCCAGACGTTAGCGAACTGATTGTGGGCACGGAGGTGGAAATTTTACACCGCCTCAATAAAGAAAATCCGGGCAAGAAGTTCTACCCGGCTTCCAACCAGGCGATATGCCCTAACATGAAGAAAATCACATTGGAAAAAATCCTGGAGTCACTGGAAACGATGATGCCGGTGGTTAAAGTGCCGGAAGAAATCCGCGTTAGAGCCAAGGCATCCGTCGACCGCATGCTGGAGATAGTGTAAGAAAAGGGAGAGCATCATGCTCACCAAAGAAGAACTACAGAGATACGACCGGCAAATGATGATTTATGGGTTCGGGGAGGCGGGGCAAGAGAAGCTTAAGAAGGCAAAAGTCTTCCTGGCGGGGGCGGGGGGCTTAGGCTCACCAGTGGCGATTTATTTAGCGGCGGCAGGCATCGGCACTTTACGCATCGCCGACCATGATAAGGTGGAGTTGAGCAATCTTAACCGACAAATTCTTCATTGGGAAGAAAACATCGGCAAAAGAAAAACGGATTCAGCGGCAGACAAACTAAACAGGTTGAATTCTAATATTAAGATAAAGACTATTAGCGAGACGATAACCGAAGCTAATGTTTTAAAGCTCGTGGGAGATTCAGATTTAATCGTGGACGCCATGGACAACCTGCCCACGCGGTATCTTTTGAACCGGGCAGCTATCGAGAAAGGGATACCCTTTTTCCACGGGGCGGTTTACGGCTTCGAGGGGAGAGTGATGACGGTGTTGCCGGGCAAGACCGCCTGCCTAAACTGCCTGTATCACGGCGCCAGCGTGCCTAAAGAGAAATTCCCCGTCATCGGCGTAACGCCGGCGGTCATCGGCTGCGTCCAGGCGACGGAGGTTATAAAATATATCGTGGGGTTGGGCGAGCTTTTAACAGACAGGCTGCTTAATTACGACGCCCTGCAGATGAAATTCAGTGAGTTTAAAATCAGCCGCGACCCCAACTGCGAGGTCTGCGGCAGCCAAGTAAAAAGGGTAAAACAATAATGAGCGTAGATGTAGAAATATCATCTATTTTCGGCAGGTACACGGACGGCGTTCTAAACATGAAGGTGGAAGGCAAGACCGTCCGCGAGTGCCTGCACGACCTGGTGCGGCAGTTCCCCAAGCTGAAGCGGATGCTACTCGACAAGAACGGCGACCTGATGCATTCTTACGACTTCTATATCAACGGAGCCAATGTATACCCCAAGGACATGAATAAGCCACTGAAAGATGGCGATAAGCTTAACGTTTTATACGTGATACACGGGGGATAGCTAAATTTTCGTCCAGTCGATACCCAGCTTACACGCAGGGCAGTCCTTATTGTAAGGTAATTCCACTCTGCAGTGCGGGCAAAGGAATTTATCCCCTGCATTAATTGGCGGCTCATGCTTGGCTTCTTTTTTCTTATCTTTGTCTTTAGCCACGATATGCCTCCTAGTTTAAAAAGCTGCAGTATGATATGTTTCCTTTTACGTCCAATATTGTGGAGATATGGGATGGCGGGTTAATCCGCTGTTTTTACTTTCGGATATTTGTTCAGTCTGTATAGTTATATATTCATTATCTTTATCCTTATATTTGGTACGAAAACGTACTTTGGATTTACCACTATGTATAACATCCCACATCCTTTGACATAATTCATCACTTAAGTCAATAGTATGTACAATATTATTTTTTGAATTCGGAAATATAATGGGCTGGGATGGTAATTTAGAAAAAGCAGGGAAATAACTACTATGATTATCAATAGTAATATCTTCATTTTCAACAAAGAATTGTGTTTCTACACTTAATATTTCACCAGGTAATATACCAGCATTCACAAATTCAAAAGTCAATATAATTTCTTTGGGTGAAATTGAAACTTGTTGGTCACCAGATTGTACATATATGAATGGCCTAACTTTGTTTCTCGTGAGTATTAGTGATTCATTCGCTAGTATTAGTGAACGCGATGCAAAAATAGTTGATACTGTTGCTATTATTACGGACGATACCGCTATGGAAACGGTGGCCCCATGATAAAAACCAATAAGCGCTACTAAAGCGATGACGACAAAGGCTACAATTATCCAATAAACCGCGGTTTTATTAACCATAAGTTTTAGTAGTCTAGACCAATTCAAGTTTTTTAGCAACCTAAATCCCACTATTTTCTCTCCCCTTTAGCCACTTTTCTTTTTGCTCCACCCTAGTCTGTTCGTTAGTAGTCTTGTAGCCGGACAAAAAATCCTTAGCAAAAACGTCGAACGTGCCGTCTAAAATAGCGTTCCTAATGTCCTTCATTAAGTTACTGATAAAACGCAGGTTATGAATGGTAGCTAACCGCAAAGCCAAAAGTTCCTCGGCGCGGAACAGGTGGTTCAAGTAGGCGGCGGAAAAGGTGCGGCAGGTAGAGCAGTCGCAGGTTGGGTCAATAGGCTTATCCATTTTACTGTAAGTCGCGCGGCGGATGTTCACTCTCCCCTGACGCGTAAAGAGGGCGCCGTTGCGGGCGACGCGGGTCGGCAGGGCGCAATCAAAGATATCAATACCGCGCGCCACACCGGCGACCAGGTCTTCCGGGGCGCCGACGCCCATAAGATAACGAGGCTTATCCGGAGGCAACAGTGCCGCCGTCTGCTCGACCAATGGCATGGTAACCTCTTTCGGCTCGCCGACGCTCAAGCCGCCGATAGCGTAGCCGGGGAAATCCAGCTTGGTCAGATATTCTGCAGAAGCTTGCCGTAAGTCCGGGAACATGCCTCCCTGTACGATGGCGTAAAGCGCCTGATTTTTACTTTTATGGGCTTTAAGGCATCGTTCTGCCCAGCGGTGGGTCCTCTCCATAGCCTTACGTACTTTATCTTTACTATCACCATAGGCGGAACATTCATCAAGAACCATGATAACATCGGCGCCTAACGATTCCTGGTATTTAACTGCCAGCTCCGGCGTCAGGAAATGCTCGGAGCCGTCGATATGCGAGCGGAAGGTTGCGCCATCGTCGGTTATTTTACAGAGGGGCGAGAGGCTAAAGACTTGGTAGCCGCCGCTATCGGTGAGGATGGCGCCGTCCCAGACCATAAATTTATGAAGTCCTCCCAGTTTCTTGATGACATCGATGCCAGGGCGCAGGTAGAGGTGATAGGTGTTCGCCAGCAGCATATTAAAACCCAGCCCCTTAACGTCTTCCGGGGTGAGGGTTTTAACCGTTGCCTGGCTGCCCACCGGCATGAATAATGGCGTCGGCACCTTACCGTGGGGTGTATTAAGTTCACCGGCACGGGCGTTATGACACGTTTTTAGTAGGTTGAAATGGTTTTGCGGCATTTTTAACCTTGTATCAGTCGGCTGGCGATGATGCTGCGATGCACCTCGTTGCTACCGACGTAAATCTCGGTCATCTTGGCGTCGCGGTAGAGGCGTTCTACAGGGAGGGATTTCATAGCGCCGTAGGAGCCGTGTATCTGCATCGCCATGCGGGTGACGTCTACCGCTACTTGCGATGCGAAGAGTTTAGCCATGGAGGACTCGTACTGGATGCTCTGCCCACGGTCGCGCAGGAAGGCGGTGCGATAGACCAGCCAGCGCGCCGCCTCGATGCGGGACGCCATTTCAGCTAGTTGCTGCTGGATAGCCTGCATCCGGGCGATAGGCTTGCCCTGGGCGGTACGCTGCTTGGCATAGTCCAGCGATAAGTCTAAAGCCGCCTGTGCTGCCGCCACGCCCTGCATCGCTACGCTCATACGCTCCACGCTGATGGCATCAAGTAAAATATCAAAGCCCTGCCCTTCTTTACCAATCAAGTTTTCCTCCGGCACGTAAACATCATCGAGATTGACGATAGAGGTGCCCAGTCCCCTCAACCCCATTGTCTCCAGCACCTCCTGAACGGTAAAGCTCTTGGACTTTGACGCCACGATAAAGGCGTTCAGCCCTTCCGCAGCCTCACGGCGGGCGAACAAAAGCACCACGTCCAGCACCGGCGCCAGCGACATGAACATCTTCTGCCCGCTGATAACGAAGCCCTTACTGCTGCGCCGGGCGATGGTCTTAATGAGGCGGGGGTCGGAACCTGTATCCGGTTCGGTAAAGCCGATGCCACCCAGCCATTTCCCCTGCGCCAGAGGCGTTAAGAGGCGTTTTTTCTGCTCCTCATTGCCAAAACGGTAGATGCCCTCTTCCGGCATGGTATTGACCGCCATAATAGCGCCGACCGAGACAGATGCCTGGCAGATTTGTTCCAGCGCCAAGATAAAGCTAAGGTACCCTGCCCCACCCCCACCGTACTTGACCGGATAAGGCAAACCCCGGAAACCGAGCTTCCCCATCTTTTTGGTAAGGTCTAAAGGAAACTCATTGGTGCGGTCGATTGCCGCCGCGCAGGGGGCGACCTCTTTTAGAGCAAAGTCTTTAGCCAGGCTTTGCAGCATCTTTTCTTGTTCGGATAAAGTAAAGTCCATAATATCTCCCAAGATGACAGTTAAATTATACACAATATGGATGGGTTGGGGAAGAAAAGAAGGAAGGATGGACAAGGAGACGACAAGTTGTAATTCATCCAAGCAGCGTTATAAGATAGGTTCGATGGAAGCGGAGCTGAAGAAAATTTTGGCGCAAAGAGCCAAGCGTTATATCACCGATAAAAACCGTGTGCCGTCGGCTGTGTTGATACCCTTATATCAAGAAGATAGACAGTATTATATCATTTTCATCAAGCGGACGATGACGGTTAAAACACACCAGGGGCAGATTTCCTTCCCCGGAGGGATGAGGGATAAGGGGGATAAAACCTTGCGGGATACCGCTTTGCGGGAATCAGAGGAGGAAATAGGTTTACGTCCGGAAGATGTGAATGTTTTAGGCGAGTTAGATGATGAAATAACCACGACTTCTAACTACATCGTTACACCGTTTATAGCAACAATACCCTGGCCGTACCAATTCACCCCAAACAGAGCCGAAGTAGCTAAGATAATCAGCGTACCTATAGCGGCATTAATGGATAAGGACTGCCGCAAGCCAGAGACAGAAACCTTGAATGGAAAAAAGGTACAGTCCTTTGCTTATTACTATCAAG
>JBGOXC010000233.1:0-2598 GCA_041478935.1 Dehalococcoidia bacterium | reverse complement strand
TCGGTTGTTCTTACTAGCGTATTCAGCCAAATCTTCGATATAAGTGGCGGCAATGGCATAGACCGTGTCGGTGGTGCGCTCATAGTCGAGCAGAGACATTACTACATAAAAGCCTTTATTGATGCCGCCGACGACGTTTTCCTTGGGGATTTTAACATCCTCGAAAAATACCTCGTTAAACTCGTGATGCCCGGCCATATTGATGATGGGATTGACGGTTATGCCCGGCGTTTTCATATCGAGGAGGAAAAAGGTCAAGCCGCGGTAATTGGGGCTGGCGGCACGGTCGGTGCGGACAACTAAAGCGTTCCAGTCGGCAAAGTGGCCGTTGGTCGTCCAAATTTTTTGTCCATTGACGACAAAGTAGTCCGCTTCTTCTTTGGCAAAAACCTCTATCGCCGCTAGGTCGGAGCCGTGGTTAGGCTCGCTTAGCGTTTCACACCAGATGACTTTTCCCGAAGCAATACCGGGCAGGTGTTTTTTCTTCTGTTCTTCGCTGCCTTTAAGTAAAATAGCCGGCGCCACAATGCCGCAGCCGATGGAATCATAACCAGGGGAATGATAGCGCGCCAGTTCTTCCCTCAAGATGAGGCGGTAAAATGGGGAAAAGCCTTTGCCGCCGTACGCCGCGGGCCAGTGCATGGAAAGCCACCCTTTTGCCCCCAGCCGCTCCGCCATGTGCCGGTGCACCTTTATCCAGTCGTGTTGGGCGGACATATCAAAGAAGGTCAAACGCTTCTCGCGGTATTCCCGCGGCACTTCTTTCTCGAGAAACGCCGCTACCTCTTTGCGAAAGTTTTCTTCTTGGGGAGAAAACTTAAAATCCAATCAAAACTCCCTATTACTATAAGTTCAACATTTCGTGACAATCCCTATTTTTAACTAAAATGAGCATCGAGATTGCCACGCTTCGCTCGCAATGACAGTAAACACCTACTTGCCGGTAAATTTTGGCGGTCTTCGGTAGTTCATAGCGGTAATCCCTTCATTCAAGTCCTTGGTCAGGGCGATATCACCGGAGGCGGCAGCTTCCAGATAAAGCGCCGTCCGCTGGTCGGCCTGCGCGCCGTAATAGAAAAGCCCCTTGACCAGCTTCTGCGCCAGCGGCGGGCCGTTCGCCAGCTTTTCGGCGATGCTATCTACTGTTTTATTGAACTCGGCTGGTTCGGCAATCATATTCACAATGCCCCAAAGTAAGGCTTTATCCGCCATGACCGGGTCGGCGAGTAAAATCATCTCTTTAGCACGTGACCAGCCGATTAAGCGACCCAGGCGCTGGGTGGCGCCCGCGCCGGGGAAGAGACCTAACGTTATTTCCGGCAGCCGCAGTTGGGCGGTTTTATTCATAATCCTGATATCGCAGGCTAAAGCCAGCTCAAGACCTCCACCCATCGCCGCGCCGTTAATGGCGGCGATAACCGGCTTGGATAAGGTTTCTATTTTAGTAAACACCTCATGCGGCGCCTCGCTGAAGTTGAAAGCGTCGTCCACCCTGCCGCTAGCAAAAGCCGATATATCTGCTCCACCGCAGAAATTAGCCCCCGCGCCGGTAATTACGACGCATTGCACGTCGGCGTTCTTTTCCAATTCGCCTAAAGCTTTATTCAGCTCCGCCATCATATCGGCATGGAAAGCATTGGCTTTACTAGGACGATTAAGTATCAGTTTGGCGACTTTCTTTTTCTTATCGATTTCTAGTTTAATGGCTTCAAATTCGCCGAGACCGTAGGAATAAAAGCCTTCCCCGGTTTTTCTGCCTAATTTTCCCTGTTTGACGAGCTTGGTTAAAACCGAAGAGACTTTATAGCGGTCTTCATTATTATATTTCTCATAGAGCCGGTTCATTTCAGCAACGATAACGTCCAGCCCGATGCTGTCCGCCATACGCAGGATACCGCGCGGGTAGTTCAGTCCGAGCAGCACCGCCGTATCGATTTCTTCCTTGGTGGTGGCGTCCATCTCAATGAGCTTGGCGGCTTCGTTAACGGCCGTCGCCAGCACCCTGATGGGGTCGAAGTCCGCCCCGGCGTTCATTTGCAGCTCGTTGGTTTGGCCGCCAGACCAGTCGTAATAGCCCTTACCAGTCTTCTTGCCGTAATTCTTCTCTTTAAACAATTTGGTTAAAATTGGGGCGGGGCCGTAACTCTTACCCATCATCTCCCCGAAGTACTCCATCACGTGGAACTGGGTATCGATAGAGCCGCCGCCTAGTGTATCCTGCAGCTCCAGCATACCCATCGGCAGGCCCAGCTTGTATTTAATAGCGGAATCAACCTCGAAGGGACTTTTAGCTTCCCCGTTAGCCAGCGCCCAGTCCGCCTCGTTGGACATATTACAGAAGATGCGGTTGGCGACAAAGCCCGGCACGTCCTTACAAAGGACGACGTCACGTCCCATAGCTTTGGCGGCTTTGGTGGCGATTTCAATGGCTTCTTTGCTGGTTTTTTCGCCTTTAATGATTTCTAACAGGGTCATGCGGCTGGGTGGATTGAAATAATGCGTCCCCACGACCATTTCCGGTCGTTTAGCGGCCGTGGACATCTCAGCGATGCTTAAGGAGGAGGTATTGGTGGCGAAAACACAGTCGCTGGGGCAGTA
>JBGOXC010000214.1:0-2913 GCA_041478935.1 Dehalococcoidia bacterium | reverse complement strand
TTTTGCAATTGGAGTTTTTCCCCTCCCTTACCAAGTTGATATATAATATAGGTAAGAAAGTCTCTTGGTCTCGGGTGGGGAAATATGGAATTCGCCAGACTGCTGGAAAAAGCCAAAGAATACCTCCCGCCGGAAAAACTCCCGGTTCTGGAAGAGGCGTATAAATTCGCCTCGGAAAAGCATCAGGGACAGGTACGCCTTTCCGGCGACCCATTTATGGAGCATCCCCTCCAGACGGCCTATATCCTGGCGGAGCTGCAACTTGATGGTGATTCTCTGGCAGCGGCTTTAATGCATGATATTCCCGAAGATACGGGATTACCCATCGCGGATATCGAAGTGAAATTTGGGCCGGAGATTGCCAAGCTGGTTGATGGCACCACCAAGTTGGGTAAAGTTCCCTTGGCTGTTTCGGGTGCTATGGCTAAAACCGCACAGGCGGAGAATCTCCGGAAAATGCTGGTCGCCATGGCGGAAGATGTGCGGGTGGTTTTTATAAAATTGGCGGACAGACTGCATAACATGCGCACGCTGGATGCCCTCCCTAAAGAGCGCCAAGTGAAAAACGCCCAGGAAACCCTGGAAATTTTTGCGCCGCTGGCGCACCGCCTCGGCATCTGGGAACTAAAGTGGCAGTTGGAAGACCTCGCCTTCAGGTATTTACAGCCGCAGGAATACCAGCGTATCGCCCGCTTGATAGATGTCAAGCGCACCGAGCGCGAAAAATTTATTAACCGAGCTATCAAGATTATTAAAAAAGAGCTGGAAAAAGCCGGTATTACTGCGGATATTTTTGGTAGACCCAAGCATATTTATAGCATTCACCAGAAAATGGAGAAATATACGGCGCTGGGCAAACACTTCGACGAGATATACGACCTTTTGGCTTTAAGGGTTATCGTAGAGAGTGAGCAGGACTGTTATGGTGCCGTCGGCATTATCCACAGCCTTTGGCATCCATTAACCGGCACGTTTGACGACTACATTGCTAACCCCAAGCCCAACGGCTACCAGGCGCTGCATACGGCGGTGATGTGTTTCGGCACCACGCCGCTGGAAGTGCAAATCCGCACCCGCGATATGCACCATGTCGCTGAGTACGGCGTAGCCGCCCACTGGCATTATAAAGAGGGCGGTAAACGGGACCTGGATTTTGAGGATAGGGTGGGCTGGCTACGTCAGCTTATTGACTGGCACCGCGAGCTTGCTGGCGCCGAAGAGTTTTTGGAATCGGTCAAGACGGATATCTTTATCGACCAGGTTTTTGTTTATACCCCCAAGGGAGAAATTAAAGACCTCCCTAAAGGCTCCACTCCCCTCGATTTTGCCTACCGGGTGCATACCGACCTGGGGCATCGCTGCATCGGAGCGAAAATCAACGGCAAGCTGGTGCCCTTGGACTACCAGCTGAAAAATGGCGATGTTATTGAAATCGTTTCCTCTAAAGCGCCGCGGGGTCCTAGCCTGGACTGGCTGAACATTAATTTAGGTTTTGTGCATACGACACATGCCCGGAATAAAATACGCCAGTGGTTTAATAAGCAGGAAAAAGCCGAGAGCATTGAGCGCGGCAAACAGATACTGGATAAAGAGTTGCGCCGCCTCGGCATACAGACGGAGCGACAGGCGCTGGCAGAGATATTCGGTTATAAGAATCTGGACGACTTTATCGCGGCGGTGGGCAATGGTAACATTACTGCCCACCAAATTGTTTTAAAGCTCGCCGCGCAGGAAGAAAAAGCAGAAGAGATAACAGAACACGTCGCCCGTCCCAAAACCGCCCCATCCGGCGTGCAAGTGCTGGGCGTCGGCGACCTGATGACCAGCATCGCCCAGTGTTGCAATCCCGTCCCCGGCGATAAGATTATCGGCTACATTACGCGCAGCCGCGGGGTTTCCATCCACCGGCAGGACTGCCATAATGTTATCAATGAAGATGAAAAGGAGCGGCTGATTCCTGTACAATGGGGACAGAGCGACCTGCTTTATCCCGTGAGGATTCAGGTGGATGCCTGGGACAGGGTGGGATTGATGCGTGATGTCAGCACCCTCGTGGCAGAAGAAAAAGTGAATATCACCTCGATGAATCTTACCAACGGCACCCACCAGCGGGTTACGATGTTGTTAACCATGCAGACCAAGGGCCTGGCGCATTTGAGTGAAATATTAAAAAAGATAGATGGCGTTAAGGGTGTGATTAGCGTTACCCGTATCGGCGAGGACACATCCAAGCAGAGTTCCGCTGATGCTGCGGCCGTTAACAAGACGGCCAAGGATATCGGCTCGAGTAAAAATTAAGTGGAGGTAAATCTTGGCTAACAAATCGGCACAAAAAGCGGCGCGTGCCTCTGGCAGAAGGCAGGAGCGCAATACATCTGCCCGCAGTAAAGTAAAGACGGATATCGCCCGGGCAGAGCAACTCATTGCCGCCGGCGACCTTGAAGCGGCGCGGGGCGCCGTAACCACAGCCGTCAGCGGGTTGGATAAAGCGGCGGGGAAAAAGACTTTACACGCTAATAACACGGCGCGGCGTAAATCACGCCTGTTGCAGAAGTTGAATCAAGCGGCGGCTAAACCTAAAACGCCAAAATCTAAAGAAGATTAGTTAATCATCCACCGTAATAAAAAAGATGTACCGGCCCTGGTTCAAGGCAACCGGTACATCTCTTGTTTGGCTTACTTATAATTAGTCCGAGGAAGGAATGGGTTTGGCTTCCTGAGTTTTCATCTCTTCGCCGCAGCAGGTAAGTTTACCCTCGCCGGCTTTGGTGCAGAGCGCCTCGGTGCCGCATTTCGCACAGCGATATCTTTTTCCTAGCTGGGTTGCCACTTTACTGACCTCCTGATAGCGGGTCTATTTTTTCTGTTCCATGGGCTGGCCGCAGTGCGAGATAGTGCCGGCGCCGCCCTTGG
>JBGOXC010000066.1:0-6354 GCA_041478935.1 Dehalococcoidia bacterium | reverse complement strand
CAAGTTCAGCGTATTCTTCAACCGTGTCTCCGGCGATGTTCACGATAACCGGCACCCGCCATCCCGCCCATACCGGTGCCTTTTCCTTTATCACTGCCTTTACCCCGATGTTTTGCAGTCCGATGGAGTTAATCATGCCGCAGGCTGTTTCCACCAGGCGCGGCTGCGGGTTGCCCTCCCGCGGCTTTAGCGTCGTGCCCTTGCAGATAATCGCCCCCAGTCGCTGGATGTCAAAAAGCTCACTGTATTCTATCCCATAGCCGAAGGTACCGGAGGATGTCATCACGGGATTTTCCAGTCGCAGTCCTTTAGCTAATTGTACTTTTAGGTCTGGTGCCACTTTGCCTTACCTGCCTGTTTTAAGTCCTGTCAAAAAGCTTAACAGACTATTCCCTGCGATGCAAGTAACGGCAGGGGGATCCCTTGCTGGCATTTTTTGCGGTCGGCTTTAGGCAGCACTGCCGGCATAAGGGACGCGTTCGGCAGACCTCTTTAGCCAGTCTCACCAGCAGGGCGTGATATTCATTAAAGAGCGTGATGTTAGCCGGCAGATTCGCCATGAAAAGTCCCTGCCAGGCTGCATAGCTATCACGGTGAGGCGATATTCTCATTCGTCCCATGATACGGCGCGTATAGGCATCAATGACGAAGATTGGCTTGTTGCCGGCGTAAAGTAATATCGAATCCGCGGTCTCCTCGCCGATGCCGTAAATATCGAGGAGTTGTGTACGCAGTGCGTTTGTATCCTGCGCAAAAAGCCTCTCCAGGCTATCGTTATACCTCTCACCGAACCACTCGGCGAAAGCTTTAAGTTTGCGTGCTTTGACGTTATAGTAGCCGCAAGCATGAATTAGTCTTGCCAGTTCATCCTGGGGCAGTTGGCGCAGTGCATCCGGCTTAAGCGCGTCGGCTTGCTTGAGGTTTTTAATGGCTTTTTCCACGTTCGTCCAAGCGGCGGATTGCGTTAGTATCGCTCCGACGATTACCTCAAATGGTTCTTCGGCTGGCCACCAATGCTGCGGACCGTATTTGGTGAAAAGACGCCGGTAGGTATTCTGGAGAATCCGCTTGAGATTCGGGGCATCCATACCCTATTCCAGCGGTGTCATTGTTAGTAGCTTTTTCGCGATATCCGGGTATTTGGCGATAAACTCTAGTTCGTCTTCTACCAGCGGCTTGTGTGATTCGACATTAGCGTACCTGACCAGTTCCAGGATTTCATCGGCTTCCGCCCGACTTTTGTTCTTGAATGATACGTCTATTTTACCCATCACGTGGCTGAATCCGGAGATGCCGCTATACTGCCCGGTGATGATTTCCCGCCCGGTTTCTACGGATATCGGCTCGCCGCGCCCCAGTTCTTCGTAGCTGTATAGTTCATAGTTACCCGGGTCTTTCAGCACGCCGTCGGCGTGGATGCCGGAAGCATGGGCGAAGGCGTTAGCCCCCACCCCCGGCTGGTTTATCGGTATCGGCACGTCAAAAGCGTAGCTGGTGAATTTGGCAATCTTGGATGCCAGTTTGAGCTTGATATTGCCGCCCAGCTGGTATTTATCCCCGAATCCTTTCGACTTTGTTAATGCGAGGATAACCGCAATTAGGTCGGCATTGCCTGCCCGTTCCCCGACGCCGTTGATGGTGGTGTTGATGTAAGCGTCCTGCCCCCCATCGATAACCCCCTTGGCGCCAGCTATGGAGTTGGCTACCGCCATCCCCAGGTCGCTGTGGCAGTGCAGCTCAATCGGCATCCTGACTTTCTCCGCTAATATTTTCGCGGTTTCGTATATGGTGAAGGGATTGTCGTAGCCCAGTGTATCGCAGTAACGCAGTCGGTCAGCCCCGTGCCCTTTAGCCGCCAGCCCGAACTCGATTAGATAGTTGGCATCTGTTCGTGAGGCGTCCTCGGCATTCGCGCCGATTGTTTCCGCGCCGTATTTGCGGGCAAGTTTGACCGCTTCCACCATCTCTTTAATGACGCTGCTTTTGCTCTTTTTCCCCCGGAACTTAAAGTTTATCATCTGGTCGGACGTTGATATGGAAAGGTTGAGGTGCTTGATGTTCGGCACTCTATCAAAAGTGATTTCTACATCCTCCGCCACCGCCCTTATCCACCCCCCCAGGCGGATGGGTTTAAGTACGCCCATGTTTACCAGTTCCAGGTTGGCTACTAGATAATTTCTCTCGTGCCTGGTTGTAGGGAAGCCGAACTCTGACTGAAAAATTCCCATTTCATTCAGGTAGATGTTAATCATGGTCTTTTCCAGCTTGGAAAGTCCCAGCTTGGCGGTCTGCACGCCGTCACGGTTCGTCACGTCGATTATGTATATTTTGTTGGGCATTGGCTATACCTCCCCAACCAGCACGGTTGGAGATGATTTTATATTTGTATATTAACATAAGCTAATCTCACCAGCAATAGAATATAGGTAATAATAAGGAAATCCATTTTCAAAAGATATATACTATTGTAGTTGTAAAAAGGGGGATTGATGCCTGGAGACAGGTGGGGCTTTAAGCAGTGGGCGCCAAATTATGATGAGCAGGTTGCTAAAGCCTCGCCCACTGATGACTGGATGTTCGGCGGTTATGATCGTGTCCTGGATAAGGTTGTGGAATATTGCCGGCTGGCAGAAAATAACTATTCTTCCGTCCTGGATATAGGCATCGGCAATGGTAACCTGGCCGCCCGCTTTTTATCCCGCGGTATGCAAGTTTCTGGTATCGACCCTTCTACGGAAATGCTGAAAATCTGCCGCCAGAAATTCCCCGCAATTAAGGTAATGAAAGGTGATTTCCTTCATTATCCCTGCGCTTTACCGGTGTTCGACCTTATAGTCTCCGCTTATGCCTATCACCACCTGACCGCGGTGGAAAAAGTCCAAGCCATTCCTATGATGAAAAAGTTACTCAAACCCCAAGGTTGCCTCGTCATTGCCGACTTTATGTTTCAAAACGCCGCCGCCATAAGCCCCACCAACCAGTCCGTCCTTGAAAAGTATAACGCTGATATGGTGGCAACCTTTAAGGATGAGCACCCTGGCTTCTATGACGACCTTGTAGTTGAATTTATCAAGGAAGGCTTTAAAGTAAGCGGAGAACAGCTTACAGTATCAGTCTGGGTTCTCCGCGCCTGTTTATAACTGCTCCCCTTTTCCCTCGTCATTCCCGCGCAAGTGGGAATCCAGCCATTCTTCCTTCCCTTGGAAATGAAAAAATGTGCATAAATATGAAATATTATGAAAATATGTATTGACATATGAAAATATATGAAATATAACAAACAAAGTGCACGTTGCTTGTTGGCTAAACATATTAGGAGGAGCACCATGAACGATTTTGAAAAACTTTACACGGTGGAAGACATCGCTAAGATGACTTCTTTCACCTCCCGTACTATCAGGAATTACTTGAAAGACGGCAGCCTGCAGGGGCAAAAAATAGGAGGGCAATGGAGATTTACCATGAAAAATATCAAACGATTATTTGATAATAGCCAATTTTTGAATGATATTGCTGGCCATAAAAAACAGCAAATCCTGGATTTTATTGATGGTGTAAATACTGATATTCAGGGTGAAATTCAGGTTTGCACTATTGTTGACTATTACTGTGAGAATCAAAAAGCAGGGCATAAAATGTACGAGAAGTTAGTTACGATAATAAATACGAGAGAGGATAATTCTCCGCCAGCGAAATTTGACTATGAATTCATTGAAAAAGAAAACAAGGCAAGATTCATCTTATTCGGTGTTCCAGACTACATCATTAAAACTCTCCAGTTACTTTAGTAGATTCTTCTCGTTGCTTACCCCGTTTGACACCCCAATAGCCTAATGGTATCTTAAAACCAATGAATGTCGGCGTCGCTCGCGTTAGCCTGCGCATCCCGGAAAACATGGACCTTAAGGGCAAGCGCATGGTCATTAAGTCCATCATCGGTCGCGTTAAATCCCGCTTCGATGTTGCCGTGGCGGAGGTGGACGACAATGATAGCTGGCAGGCAGCCACTATCGGCATCTGCTGCATCAGCAATGATAAGCGCCACAGCAACGAGGTGCTTTCTAAAGTGGTGCACTTTATCGAGACCGGCCGCTTCGATATTGAGTTCCTCGACTACTCACTGGAAATCATAGATATATAAAGGTAGATATTCATGGAAATCCAGGCTTTCCTCAACCATATCCGTGGGTTGAAAAACTACGATAATCAGATTGCCCATATTGAGCATATTGCCCCCGGCCGCCCCGCCTACGGCAAGCTCGATGAGCCTCTAGACCCTGCTCTGCAGGACTGTCTGGACGAGCACGGTTTCTCGCGCCTTTACTCTCACCAGGCATTAGCCGTCAATCACGTCCGCGCTGGTAAAAACGTTATCATCGCTACCTCCAGTGCTAGTGGCAAAAGCCTGGTCTATAACATCGCCGTCATGCAGGCGATGCTTACCGAACCCGCCACCCGCGCCCTCTACCTTTTCCCCACCAAAGCCCTCGCCCAGGACCAGCTGCGTAAGCTGAACGAGCTTTTCTCCCCCGCCCTTTTACCCCCCGAAGCGCTCGCTACCTTTGACGGCGATACGCCTCGTTCCGAGCGGGCGGACGTTAGAAGGCACGGCCGCATTATCCTGACGAACCCTGATATGCTGCATGTCGGCATCATGCCCAACCACCAGCAGTGGTCAACCCTGCTGCGCCACCTTAAATACGTCGTCGTTGACGAAGCCCATATCTATCGCGGTGTTTTCGGTTCGCACGTTGCCTGTGTTTTACGCAGGTTGCGCCGCCTCTGCCGACTCTACGGTTCCGACCCGCAGTTTATCCTCTGCACTGCTACCGTCGCCAATCCCGGCGAGCACGCTTTAGCCCTGACCGGACTCCCCTGCGAGGTGGTGGCTACTGACGGCTCCCCGCGCGGCTGGAAAGACTTCGTTTTCTGGAATCCGCCCCTCATGGACGAGAAGAAGACGGCCCGCCGCAGCGCTCATTGGGAGTCCACCAATATCTTTACCGAGCTGATGCTGCAGGGCTCCCGCACTTTAACCTTTACCCGCACCCGTCGCCTCGCCGAGCTTATCTATGTCTATGCCCGCGACCGCCTGAAGGAAGAAAGCTACGAGCTTTCCCGTCTGGTGATGCCTTACCGCGGCGGCTATATGCCGGAAGACCGTCGCCGCATTGAGCGGGAGCTTTTCGGAGGGAAATTGTTGGGTGTGGTGGCCACCAACGCCTTGGAACTTGGCATTGATAGTGGCGGGCTGGAAGCCACGATACTGGACGGCTACCCGGGCAGCATTTCCTCCACCTGGCAGCAGGCTGGCCGCAGCGGGCGCAGCCAGGGCGAGTCGTTAAGCTTTTTAGTCGCCTGGGATAATCCCCTCGACCAGTATTTTATGCGCCACCCGTCCGAGTTTTTTAAAAAGGGCTTCGAGCATGTTTTGGTCAACCCGTCCAATCATTATATCCTCCAGGCGCACCTGCTCTGCGCTGCCTGGGAGAAACCCTTGGAAGAAACTGACAAAAACGTTCTTTGGGACGATGACTTTATTAAAGAGCGGGACGCTTTAGTGGAGGAGGGACAATTAAGGGAACGACGTAATAAGTGGTATCTCGCCCCCTCTATCGCCTCCCCTGCCCATAAAATCAACATCCGCTCCTCTTCCGGGGAGGACTACGCTGTCGTGGATATGTCCACCGGCTCGCTGATGGAAACAGTGGAAAGTTCCGTCGCCTTCTTCCAGGTGCACCCCGGCGCCGTCTATCTCCATCAGGGCGAGCCCTATCTTATCACCAAGCTTGACCTTACCAACAAGGTTGCCTATGCCGAGCCTACCCGCGCCAACTATTATACGGGCACTAAAGAAATCCACGACCTGCACGTGCTTAATGTCAGGAGCACTAAAACTGTCGGCCCGGTGAACGTTAACGTCGGTGACGTTGAGGTTACTATCGACGTCGTTGGCTTTAAGAAGTATCGCCAGTTCTCCGAGGAGCTTATCGGCGAGGAGCCTTTAGACCTCCCCACCATCCGCTTCAATACCGTGGCGCTCTGGTTCGATATCCCCCCGCGCGCCATCGCCCGCATCGCGGAAAAAGGCCAGGACTTTGCCGGTGGACTCCACGCCACCGAGCACGCCGCTATCGGCATTTTACCCCTCTTCGCCCTGTGCGATAGGAATGATATCGGCGGCGTTTCCACCCCGATGCACCCGGATACCGGCCGCGCCCAGGTCTTTATCTACGACGCTTACCCCGGCGGCATCGGCATCGCGGAAAAGGGGTACGACATGATAGAAGAGCTATGGCAGGCAACCCTCCGCGTTATTGCCGAATGCCCCTGCGAAGACGGCTGCCCCTCTTG
>JBGOXC010000018.1:0-9609 GCA_041478935.1 Dehalococcoidia bacterium | reverse complement strand
CCAACGTCCCAGATTATCTTGTCTTTAGGACTATCGAATACTCGATGGATGGCAATCGTCAGCTCGACCACGCCGAGGTTGGAAGCTAAATGGCCGCCATTGGTGGTTACCGTGGTGACGATTTCCTGTCTTAATTCGGCAGCCAGTTTTTCAAGCGTCGCCGGTGGTAATTTCTTCAAATCAGCGGGGCTATTAATAATATCCAGCAGTTTCGGCATGTTTTGTTCACTTGCCAGAGGGTGGCATCCAATATAAATACTAACAATGGCAGCGAAGCATTGTCAAGCATTTAGCTTGACGCTGCCGCTTGGCTTTTGTTACACTCACAACGTGACCGGTATCGAGCATTGGTTTCTCGACATCATCAATTCCATCTACAGTTTCATGCAATGGCCCGGCGTCATGGTCCTGATGGCAGTGGAAAGCGCCTGTATTCCCTTCCCCAGCGAGCTTATCATGCCTCTGGCGGGGTGGATGCTTATAAAGGAGCCGGGACTATCCGTTTGGTATGTCTTTATGGCCGGTGCAGTTGGCGCTGTCGGCAATACCATAGGGTCGGTTATTTCTTATTACGTCGGGATGTGGGCGGGACGACCTTTTCTCAATAAATACGGGCGTTATATACTCATCTCCCAGCACGACCTTGATACAGCCGACCGCTGGTTCACCCGCCGTGGCAGTCTGGCGGTTTTTATTGGACGGCTACTGCCGTTAGTACGTACCTTCATCAGCCTACCGGCGGGCATCGCCAGAATGAATATCTGGAAATTCCTGATTTACACGTTCACTGGCTCGTTTATCTGGAGCACCGGGCTGGCTTACGGCGGCTATCTGTTGGGGGAACACTGGGAAGAGTTACGCGCCGCCATGCGCCCCTTCGACCCCATTATTGTTGCCGTCGTCGTAATCCTCATCGGATTGTATATTTACCGGCACGTTAAGCACCTGCGCGCCGATAAACAGAAAAATACTGAATAAACGCTACTAAACCGCCGCATATTGACCACTCGTCTCAATTCGTGCTAAATTTTAGAGTAATTACGTCCCTGTAGCTCAGCAGGATAGAGCGGCTGCCTTCTAAGCAGTAGGTCGTGGGTTCGAGTCCCTCCAGGGACGCCACTTTTTAACGACAAGCCTAGAATTTGATATCCGGGTACGTTAACTACCCAGAGCCGATTCTTGTTTCTTTCTCACCGGGCGGGTGCCGTGGCCATGTTTAACATTTTTAAAAGCTTCTTTATAGCTTCTACGCTGCGCTTGTTTTTCTGCTTTTCTGCCCATTATTTAATCCTTTTTCTCGTTTCTTCTATTATTTATTATATCTTATTTAGCTTATCTAATACCAATTCGGGCACAATACGCCTAAGCATGTTCCAGGACAAGCTGCCAGTCGCGCCAATCGAAAATAGCCATATTCAGGACTAGCCGGCGTAACGCTTCTTCCTTAGTCAGCACATAGAAAACGGTGCCATTTTCGTGAGTGACATCAAGTATCTTTTCCTCGACCATTTCATCCAGAGCCTGCCCCATTTTCACCCGGTTGCAGTCATCGTCAATCGCATGAATGATTGCCAATTTGCTAAACCGGCCGTTAGGATGGGCGGCAAAAAACCGCAGCAACTCCAAGCAATGTTGATTGCTGATAAATTTCTTCATCAATTGCTCTATATATGAACGGGCTTTTTTCTTCTTTACTTCAATTACAGTCATAGAAGACTCCTTTCTCGCATTTAAATTCGCTTTTACGTTTTTTGTTAAAACGAGAGGGCTTTTCGGCTGGCACTATTGCCGCCGCTGTTGTTAATCCCCTCCCCCTTCAATAATCCGGCGTTTACCCAAGGAGTCGAAGCGCCTTCTTGAGCAAGCCGTGTATCCCTTTATCTGTCGCTCGAGGCGATTCGGTATCTCCATTCCTTAGCTGCCATAAAAGCAGTCCGACACCCGTGGCATGGGCGGGATTATCCAAAACATCGCCAACGCCCGGTAGTCTCATCGGAGCTCCTAATCTGACCGGCATCCTAGTGACTCTTTGCCCCAGTTCGGCGATACCGGGAAGGTTAGCGACGCCCCCAGTGATAACAAGTCCAGCCGGAATGAGCTTACGATAATCCGCCTGAGGAAGCTCTAGCAAAATCAGTCGCAGCATTTCCTCGACACGGACCCGGATAATTTCGGATAAATCCTGGTAAGAAACGCTGTGTCCGTCGCCGGTAACCGAAATTTCTTTGGCAGGCTTCCCGTTCTTTTCTTTTTCCCGCGGCGTTACATCGCCATACCTCTTTTTCATTTCTTCAGCCAGCTCATAGGTAATTCCCAGGCCAATGGAGATGTCACGGGTTACCTGATAGCCAGCCACCGGCAGTACCGACGTGTGGTAGATGGTATTGTCCTTAAAAAGGGCAATATCTGTGGTCCCGCCGCCAATATCTGCCAGCAAAACACCATCCTGTTTTTCTTCCGGCTCTAACACTGCCTCGGCGCTGGCCAGTGATTCCATCACCAGGTCATCTATTTCCACGCCGATACTGCGGATACACTTGGTGAGGTTCCGCACCGAGGTTACAGCCGCCGTAATAATATGGGTTTCCACGTCCAGCCGCATGCCGTGCAACCCGACGGGGTTTTTAACACCCATTTGTCCGTCCACCGTATAATCCCGCGGAATCACATGAAGCAATCTCTGCTCCGAGGGCACTTTCATGCTGCGGGCAACATTAAGAACCCGCTTCATATCATCCGGGTATACTATCTGGTTATTGCGGGTAATCGAGACAGTACCCGTTTTATTAACAGAGTTAATATGGCGGCCAGTAACGCCAATGTTAGCTGATTCCAGCTTACGACCGGCCATCTGTTCCGCCATTTTGACTGACTGCCTTACCGATTCCCTGGCCTCACTAAGACTTAGCACGAGACCCTTGTGAAGACCGCGTGACGGGGCTAACCCTACCCCGATGATGCGCAGACCTTCATCACCGCAGTTTTCAGCCATAATAGTGCAGATCTTGGTTGTTCCAACATCAATGGCATTGATTCTACTTCTTCTCACGGACGCCTCCTTATATAGCGTAACGATGCTTTTGTATCTTTAGTTAGTGCTACTTGCCCTTAGACTCACGATAGCGGATATTCCACTTGTTGCAGAGCATGAGAAGGTGCTCTTTGAACTCTGCGTTGGGGTACCGGTAAAGCTCGGCAAGAAAGCCGTGCAGCAGCTCGTTACCAGTCATGTGGGGAGAGGAGTCCTCGGGCCCCGGGAGATTGACGTAAACGATTTCTGTCATTAGTCTTTGGTACTCGATAGGATTAGCCATGGAATATGATGCCTCCTTCTTTTTATTTTTTCCGTGCGGATAGTGACTGCTGGTGCAGTTCACTAACTTCATTTTACCAATGTATATGGACTAGCTAACAATATTGTCCTTTCTATTTAAAAAAATGTCCCCTAAGAATACCAAAAAATTTTTCAAGGTTTTCTTGTAACTTTATTTTTTTTGGAATATAATAATAAACAGCTAAACGAGGTAATACCATGATTAGCGAAAAAGGACGAAAACACCTCCCGCCTTATGTCTCTTACCGCACCTTCTATAACTTCCTAGAACGGCTGGAACAACACATACCGTCGCGTATTGACCGCAGCTACTGGGGCGACCTACTTTCCGGCAGCACCGGCATACAGTTGATGTCCGCACTACGCTTTCTTAATTTGATTGACGCCAACGGCAAACCTACCGAACAATTGAAGCCGCTCGTAGCTGCTAAAGGCGACTTAAGAACACCGCTTCTACGTAAAATCACTAATGAGTCATACGACTTTGTTTGCAGCAGCCCTCTCGACCTCGGTAATGCCACTTATGCCGAGCTGCGAGAGGTTTTTCATGATACCTTTCGGCTAACCGACGACGTCAGCCGCAAGTGTGTAAAATTCTTTATAGCACTGGCTAAAGATTCCGGTATGACCCTATCGCCATTTATCACCAAAGGTATCCGGTCGACTCATACCACAAGCGGCATTAAAATAGTTTCAAAGAAAGCTGGAATTAGGACAAGCCGGAACGCAATAATTCCACAAGAAGAGGACGAAATTCCAAATACCAATTCTTATATCCATCTACTTTTGTCCAAATTCCCAAATTTCGACCCTTCCTGGAGCGATGAAATTAAGCTGAAATGGTTCGCCGATTTTGACGAACTCCTTAAAATGAGACGCGACCAAAGCTAGGAAAATCCGAATTTATTTTTTAGACTTGTCGTCGGTTTCTTCAGAAAAAAAGCCCTTCTTTTTAGGCGGCCATAAATACGAAGCGAGCGCCGCGATAAGCAATATCCCCACCACTGCCCCTAGAGATGCATACACAGGTATATGAATTTCAATACCCGTGAGTCTGGCAAAGAGGTCAGAGGCGAATATCATCTTGAGACCCAACAACGTCAAGATTGCCGATAGACCATAGTTAAGATAAACCAGTTTATTCGTCGCACCAGCCAGCGCGAAAAATAGCGAACGTAATCCCAGGATAGCAAATATATTTGAAGTGTATACAAGAAACGAGTCCAACGTTATGGAGAGAATTGCCGGTACAGAATCGACGGCAAATACGATGTCAGTAGATTCGATAACCACCAGTACAAGGAGCAGCGGGGTAATAAACAAACGCCCATTTTCCCGCGAAAAGAACTTACCACCACGGTAAGTATCGGTCATCCGCAGGTATTTATTGCCAAACCGGAAAAGCGGGTTTTTCTTCGGGTTAATCTCCCCATCTTTCTTGGTAGCAATCTTAATACCGGTATAGACCAGGAAAGCACCGAAGATATAAATCAACCACTCCAACCGTCCGAGCAACGCTACGCCGGAAGCGATAAAGATGCCGCGTGTAATAATCGCCCCAATAATACCCCAAAAAAGCACCCGGTGTTGGTACTCCGAAGGCACGGCGAAAGTGGAGAATATCAGCAGGAAAACGAACAGGTTATCCATGCTCAAAGACTGCTCGACAATGTAGCCGGTCAGGAAGGTGAAAGCTTTCTCCTGCCCCAGCACAAAATAAACGACTACAGCGAATACTAAAGCCAGCGCCACATAACCAGCCGTCATCAGCAGGGCTTCTTTGGTCTTTATGGTATGCGCCCTACGCTGGAATACCCCTAAGTCCAGTACCAGCACTACCGGCACCACGACAGCAAAGACTATCCATAAAATTGTTTCATGTGACATTATGCTTTTCCTATTTTCTTTGATTCTCTAGTCTTGTTGACATTATCCCTCAGGAATTGGCTGCGCAGTTGACCACAGCCGGCATTAATGTCCTGCCCGCGACGTTCACGTAAAGTCACATTAACGTGACAACGCTTAAGCTCTTCTTCAAAAGCCAGGATAACTTTACGCGGCGGCGGTTGAAAGGAAGGGATGGACGTGATATTAGCCGGGATGAGATTGACATGGCATTTAAGACCTTGGATTAGTTCCGCGAGGGTATGCGCCTGCCTCACAGAGTCGTTGATGCCGTTAAATAAGACATATTCAAAACTCAAACGCCTTCCGGCGAACCGAACATACTCCCGGCAGGCATTAATGAGCTGCTCCAGCGGATATTTTCGGTTTAGAGGCACGAGCTTATTCCTTAACTCATTATCACTAGCGTGGAGAGAAACCGCCAGCCCCACCTGCAATTTTTCTTTGGCCAGCTGTTTTATCTGGGGCACCAGTCCGGCGGTAGAAATAACCATATTACGCGCCCCCAACCCAAACCCCTCCGGCGAATTTAACATCTCTATTGCCTGCCAGAGGTTAGTATAATTCGCCAGCGGTTCGCCCATGCCCATAAAAACCACGTTAGATACGTGTTTGGCTTGTTTGTTGTTAAACCCATTATCTTTCTCTCCCAGATAATGGGCGAAATAAAGCACCTGGTCAATAATTTCGCCCGGCGTCAAATTACGTTCAAACCCCTGCTGACCGGTGGCGCAAAAAGGACAGCCGACGGAACAACCCACCTGCGTCGAAACACAGACCGTATGCCGCTCCCCTCCCTTGTCCGCATCATAATTCATCAGGGCTGACTCGATGGATTTACCGCCGGCGAGGCTAAAGAGGGCTTTTACCGTACCGTCCTTCCCAGTTACTAATCTGACAGGCTTAAGACTATGTAATTTTATTTCACCGCTTAATCTCTGCCGTAAATCCAGCGGCAAATCGGTCATTTCCTCATAGTCCAGCGCCATGTTCTGGTAAACCCACTTTGTCAGCTGCTTAGCCCGATAGGCAGGTTCCCCCATAGATTCTATGAGTTTATTTGATTGGGTAGAGGTTAGTTCGGTAAAGCTTAGCGGTGTTTTTGACATGTATATAATTTACTCTAGTTCTTAAGTTTATATCTAAGGAATTATATCATTATCGGGCTAATTTCTGGAAATATTCCTAACTGTTATTTTCTTAACATATCCTGTTAAGCATCAATTTTTACCTTTTTCCTTTTTGTTTTTCAGCTCATTCCTGCTGCATGAGACTCGGCTAAAATGGTATAATCATGCGTAGGAGATATCCTCTTGAACAAGCTTAAATTTTGGTTTCTGGAAACACGTCCGCAGTTCCTTATTCTTTCCTTAGTTTTAGCTTTCCTGGGTACAACCGTCGCCTGGTACGATGGCGCGGTGAATATCTGTTATGCCCTGCTTGCCGGTGTCGGGCTGGTACTCACTCACGCCAGCGTCAACATCCTTAACGACTATTTTGATTTCCGCAGCGGTATAGACCAGGCTACCAGACGCACGCCTTTCAGCGGCGGTAGTGGTATACTGCCCGCTAACCTGCTGACGCCCCGCCAGGTCCTCTGGCTAGGTATAGTCACATTAGTGCTCGCCGTTCCGATTGGAATTTACTTTATCATCGTCAGCGGCTGGCAGCTGGCACCGTTATTAGTTATTGCCGTTTTCTTTATTATGCTTTATAGCCCCATTATCCTTAAGCGTCCCTGGCCAGAGTGGGCAGCTGGTGCCGGTCTGGGCGCACTGCCCATATTGGGTATGTATTTCGTGCAGACTGGGGCTTATACCTGGGAATCCGTCGTGGCGTGTATACCATCCGCCTTACTGGTACATAACTTGCTGCTGCTTAACGAATTCCCCGATGTCGAAGCCGATAAGCTGGCTCACCGCAAGACGCTACCCATCGCCATTGGCCGAAAATACGCGGCTATTATTTATATCGCGGTTAATATTACCGTCTATGTATGGATAATCGCCTGGGTAGCAGCCAGAGTGATGCCTGTCTGGGCGCTATTAGCGTTACTATCCCTGCCCCTCTGTGTCAAAGCTACTAATGGAGCCATACATAACCAAGAACCTGGTAAATTAGTGCCTGGTATGTCAGCCAATGTCATGAACATCTTACTCACCCAACTACTGCTGGGTATTGGCTATGTCCTGGTGCACTTTATAGGATAACATTATGTTAAATCCCCTACCCTCCTCAAAACCCCCGCTACACAGTATGTTCACGGCCGTCCCGCCATGTTACGACCTCGTCAACCGTATCGTGACGCTGGGAATGGATAAGCGCTGGCGTCGGCTGGCGGCACAGGCATGCATTGAGGTAAAACCTCGTCGCGTGCTGGATATCGGCTGCGGCACCGGCGACCTCACTATCAACGTAGCCCGACTGGCGATTAAAGATACGGAAGTTATCGGGCTGGATTATAGCCCTCCGATGCTGGAAAAAGCACGGCAAAAGGCGGAAAAAGCCGGAGTCGGTAAAAAAGTCCGCTTCTTCGAAGGCGAAGCTTCACATCTACCCTTCCCCAATGCTTCATTCGACGTTACGGCAATATCCTTCGCCTTCCGCAATTTGACCTATAAAAATCCGGAATGTCTGCCGCACCTCGCCGAGGTATTAAGGGTCCTAAAAACCGGCGGACGCTACGTTATCGTAGAATCCAGCCAACCAGAGAATGGCTTCATCCGAGCTTGTTTCCATCTCTACCTGCGCGCTTTCGTGATGCCAGTGGGTATAATTCTCTCCGGCAATAAAGGCGCTTATCGCTACCTGGCAGAATCCGCCCGCCGTTATTACTCACCGCGGGAAATCAGAGATTTACTTCTCAAAGCCGGCTTCCGCGAGGTGCGCTACCGCCCCCTGTTTTTCGGAGCCGCCGGCATACACGTGGCTCTCAAATAATCAAATCTGGCACTCGATATGGTATTCACGCAGTGTATTGAGCGCCGCGAAAAACTCCCGCATCATCACGCTCACCGGGTACATGCCCTTTTCCGTCACAGTTAGTGAGCCATCGCCAGCGACAACCCCACCCACCTTTAGAAAAGCTAACTCTAACCAAAGCTTTCGCCTTATCTCCCCTCCAAAGCGCTGACGGAATGCTTCTTTATTCACTTTCAACCCAAATAGTTTGGTTAAGAGGTAGTAGCGCAACGTATCCCTTTCAGAAAGCTCACGCCAGCCAACGATGGGTAATCCACCGGCGGTAGTCATCTCATGATAACGCTCCAGCGCAAAGGAGTTAACGTAGAAATTTCCCCGCACGATACTCACTGAACCCGCACCGATGCCGATATAGTCGTCCGACTCGATGATATATTCGTCAATCAAACGCTCCCCGCGGGAAAAGCACCATGCCGTTGATGCTTTATAGCCACGATGATAAAGCTGCTTAAGTATCACATCGTAAAACTGTCTCTCGCGGGAGTTATCCACGCGGTTGAAACGCCGCTCCATGGCATCCTTCTTGTGAGGCGAAGCCATCAGCGGGTAAAACGTCGCCTGGTCGATACCTAATTCCTTAAATGCCGCCACGTCGGCGGCGAATTGCGCTACCGTCTGCCCCGCGAAATTAAAAACGAAGTCCACATTCAGAGTATGAAACTGCCCTTCGGCCCTTAATAATCGCTGCTTAACCTCCTCGGCTGGTCCGTTGACCCTCCCCATTGTTTTAAGCACCTGCTCATCAAAACTCTGGACACCCACAGAAAGCCGGTTAATGCCAAACTCTTTTAGCAATTTGATATTTTGTGTCGTTAGTTCCCGCGGCGTTGTCTCCAGCGATATTTGTTTTATTTTAAACTGCTGGCGCAAATGCCCAATAAACTCACCGAGCTCGTCCATCAGAACCGTGGGCGTTCCTCCGCCAAAGTAGACATCGCCAAACGCAAAACCCCGCTCCCGGTACATCTCCAGCTCCCGTTTTAGGTCTTTGAAATAACGACGTGCCAATTCCTCATTAAAAAGGTAGCGGTTAAAACAGCAGAACGGGCAAAGCGAACGGCAGAACGGTATATGCACATAAAGCGATATCGCTTCTCCTTGACCCCACCTCCCAACATTCACCTGTGCCTCATCAATAGTATTGAGTCGGCGGAATTTCCTTCCCTCCCGCCGCGTGATAACGCCAGCTATTTCTGCAATCATTGCTTATAAATTACCTGCCTAAAAAATAATACCACAGGAAGGTGAAATAAGTGAAAAAAAATAAATAATACATTTCCGAAAAACCTATTGACATCACTATTTTTGCCATGCTAGAATAAGACTTTCCCTGGGGCGTAATTCGTTCTATTTACTATTTTTTCAGGGGGTGAATTGTTTTTCTTTTG
>JBGOXC010000242.1:0-2513 GCA_041478935.1 Dehalococcoidia bacterium | reverse complement strand
CGATAAGCTCGGTATGACGGCGTGCGGCAATCTCCGGCACCACGCCGCCGTACTTTTTAAGCAAATCGAGCTGCGCGGTGATAGCGCTTGAGAGGACGTTTTTGCCGTCCTCGACCAATGCCGCCGAGGTTTCATCGCAGGATGTTTCTATACCTAATATAAGCATATTCACTACACTTTGTACTTGTTAACAAAGACCTTAGCCGTAGATTCCTTGAGATAAAGGGGGGTTAAGGAGAGGGGATTATCGCTTTTGCCTTGCTTAAGACGATTGGCGGCAAGGCAGGCAAGGGCAGCGCCACTTGGCAAAGTTTCTAAGGTTGATACCTTGTTTTTGAGAGAGGGGTTTTCTTTAATAATCATTTCATAATATGACTCTATACTGCTTCCGACCAGCAAGACAGGCTCCTTAAACAATGGGATTAAATCTTTTATGTCTCCGGTAAAATAATTACCTTCCATATCACCGGAACGATAGAAAGCGACATAAATAGCGTCCCTGATGCCGGCGCTGATGACCGGACAAACCAGCAGAGATTTGCCACGGGCAGCGTAAGCTAAAACTTCCAACGTAGGGATACCACAAACAGGTTTATTTGTGCTGAAAGCCAGCATCTTGCCTACAGTTACGCCTACCTTGATGCCCGTCCATGAGCCGGGTCCCAGGCCCACCCCTATTCCCTCCACCTCCTTTAGGCTTAAGCCGGCGTTTTTAAGAACCGAATCAATATTATCCACGATTTGCTCCAGCGAGTCTGTACGCGCTGGAAAAGACGCGTCCTCCAGCACGCGAGTACCGTCACTAATGCCAACCGCATTAACGTAGCCGGAGGTATCAAGCCCAAGGACAATCATTTTCCTTTTAACTCCTTAAAGAGGCTGGCGAACTTTGCCGCGACTGAAGACAAAACAATACGACGCTTCCTTGTTGATATTATGTCAAATTCAACCCTTAAAAGGTCGGAGGGAAAGAGAGAAATAACTTTTTCCGCCCACTCTATAATCAATACGCCGTTAGCCGCACGTGAAAAGTAGTCCATAATGCCGATTTCAAAGCCGTCGGCGATACCTTCCAGCCGATACAAGTCCATATGAAAAACCGGCAATCGCCCCTGATACTCATTCACCAAGACGAAGGTGGGGCTATTGACCTGCCGTAAAGGCACGCCCAGTCCGGTGCAAATGCCCCGCGTTAATAACGTCTTGCCGCAGCCCAGCTCACCAGTTAACGCGATTATTATGCCCGGCAGGAGACGCTCCCCTATTTTCTTCCCGAGGGCTAAAGTGGCGGCGGGGCTGTTGCTAAAAAACTCGTATTTATCCATGCAGGCGGTTTAAGGAAACAATGATAAAAATATATTTGGCAGATAAGGCAGTTTTTAAGTTCAAATGAACGCCCTCTCCACTTGAAATTAGTATAACATAATGGTACATTGTGTTCTATAAGATGGTTAAAAAGAATAACTCACCATCTCCGGATAAAAGCCATCGGATAACCACCACCGACGATATCGAGGTGTCCACCTATCTCGAAATCGCCAAGGAGATAGGCGGCTCCCAGCCAGCGGTGACCGAAGAGGCGGTCTCCGGAGCGGAACGTGAAGCTATCATCGTCCTGGACTTCGGGTCGCAATACAACATGCTGATTGCCCGCCGAGTCCGCGAAGCCCAGGTCTACTGCGAGCTCCTCCCCCACGATACGCCCTGGGAGAAAATTGCCCCGCTCAATCCCAAAGGATTCATTCTCTCCGGCGGCCCCGCCAGTGTCTATGAAGAAAACGCTCCCCTTGCCCCCAACTATGTTTACGAAAAACACCTGCCGGTGCTGGGCATTTGCTACGGAATGCAGGTCATCACCAAGCAGCTGGGCGGGGAGGTAACACCGGGTACCAAGCGCGAATACGGCCATGCCGTCATGCACATCAACCAAGAAGACTCGCCGCTGTTCGCCGGATTGCCAGAATCCACGACGGTATGGATGAGTCATGGCGATAAAATAGAGGAAATGCCGCCGGGCTTTAGTGCTCTCGCCTATACCGAAAACTCGCCTAATGCCGTCATCGGCAACAAAAACAAAATCTACGGACTCCAGTTCCACCCGGAAGTTGTCCACACGCCGGAAGGCAAGACCATCCTTAAAAACTTCGTCTACAAAGTCTGCGGCTGCAAAGGCAATTGGACGATGGGCAGCTTCGTCAACGAGAGCATGGAGCGAATTAAAGAGCAGGTAGGCAAAGGGAAAGTGATTAATGCGCTATCGGGTGGGGTGGATTCATCGGTGGTAGCAACGCTGATACACAGAGCTATTGGCGACCAGCTGACCTGTATTTTCGTGAATAACGGACTTTTACGCCGTGAGGAAGCAGATAGGACGCTTAAAGTCTTTAGTAGTAACCTGGGGATGAATATCATCTACGTGGATGCTATTGATAGGTTCCTCAACCGTTTAAAGGGCGTTATCGACCCTGAGGAAAAACGCAAGATAATAGGCGAGGAGTTCATCCGCGTTTTCG
>JBGOXC010000084.1:0-5725 GCA_041478935.1 Dehalococcoidia bacterium | reverse complement strand
TCGCTGCTGGTTTTTTTGATTCCCACAACGGCACAGGCGGAAAGCGGCCTGGTCGTTTCCCCCACTTTGGTGACGGTTAATTTTCCCAATAGCATTATCATCAGCATCTCTGCCGAGAGTGACGTTAATATCTCGGATATCCGTGTGCATTATACCGTCGAACGCCAGGCGTTCGCTCACGTTATTTCCGAAGCTGATGTTGCTTTTATACCGTCTAAAGAGGTGAACGCACAATGGGTCTGGGACATGAGGAGAACCGGAGCGCTGCCGCCCGGAACGGATATAACCTACTGGCTAACCTTGTCTGATAATTCCGGCCGGCAAAGCGAAACGATACCCAGTGTCATCCATTTTAATGATGGTCGTTACACTTGGAAAACACTCCAAGAAGGGCAGGTAACACTTTTCTGGTACAGTGGTGACGATTCCTTCGGTTCAGAGTTGATGGCGGCGGCGCAAACAGCGCTGACCAAACTGGCGGATAATACCGGTGCCGAATTGGCAAACGCGGTTAAATTATATATCTATGCCAGTGCCGCAGATTTACAGGGGGCGATGATTAACCCGCAAGACTGGACGGGTGGGGTGGCTTATTCACAGTACGGCACCATCGCCATCGGCATTAACCCGACTACCGAGTTGGAATGGGGTAAGCGCACTATCTCCCACGAACTTACTCATCTGGTAACATATCAGGTTACGTCGAATCCTTACAATGACTTGCCTACCTGGCTTACTGAGGGTATGGCGATGTTTTCGGAAGGCGAATTGGACATGAACTTTGCCACTGCTTTGGCTGTTGCCGAAGCGGCACACAGCCTGATATCGGTACGCAGCTTATCTAGTCCATTCTCCGCTTATGCTGACCAGGCGACTCTGGCTTATGCTGAAAGCTATGAAATCGTGACTTATCTGATTGATGTGTACGGACGCGATAAGATGTTTGAGTTGTTTAGTGTTTTTAAGCAAGGCAGCGGCTATGATGACGCTTTAAAAAGCGTCTACGGCTTTGACATGGACGCCTTAAATTCCCTATGGCAGGTTGAACTAGTCGCTTCTTAGCCAATTAAGCAAGGAAATATATTTATCTCTGGGCGGAGGCGGCGGCGATGGGTTTTACTGCCGTGGCTTTGACGCTGTTCCCGTTTTGCTGTATGCTTGCCAACTTCAGGTCTTCTTTATTCCAGGTGGCACCGCACTGGATACATTCGATATACACGCCGTAAATATCGCATTCTATCGAGAGGTCTCCCCCGCATCGTTTGCAGGCTTTACGCCGCACTAAACTAAGCATTTTTTCTCCTTAAGCTAAGGGTGATTTTTTAACCTAACATGATGATAACCAATAACTGTGTATTGATAAATCTAGTAAACCCTAATTCTGATAATGAGTTACCATCAAATTATCTGGTGGTTTTTACCCAATGCTTACCTGACCATACGCCTTCTTGCCATCAATGAAGTCCAGGTGATAGACTAAGGCATTATGAAAAAAGAAAATGCCCCCAAACCTAAATCAATGACCATTCATGATTTACCCGTAGCAGACAGACCTCGGGAGAGGCTGCAAAGGGTAGGGGTGGAGGCTTTGTCCGCGCAGGAAATACTGGCGCTAATCCTGGGGCGGGGCATCTCCGGCGAATCGGTCATGGTAACGGCGCAGCGCTTGTTAAAGCAGTTCGGGGGACTTAAGGGCATTGCCGCGGCATCGCTGGAAGAGCTGGCGCAGGTCAGGGGCATCGGCATCGCCAAAGCCGCCCAGATAAAAGCCGCCGTAGAACTCACAAAACGTGTAGAAAGCTACACGGAAGCAGCGGATAAAACGCAGCTAAACACGCCCGAAGCCATCGCTAACCTGGTCATGGGGAGGCTCAAAGATAAAAAGAAAGAGTATTTCTTGGCGATATTACTTGATACATGGAACCAACTAATTAAAGTTGCGGAGATCTCCGTCGGCAGCCTGGACAGCAGTATCGTCCATCCTCGTGAGGTTTTTAAAGAGGCGATTTCTGCCAGCGCTGCCGGAGTAATCTTCGTTCATAATCACCCGTCCGGCGATACCGAGGCTTCCGAAGATGATATCGCGCTAACGAAGCGGCTGGCGCAGGCGGGGGAAATAGTGGGGATAGATGTCCTCGACCATATAATTATCGGCGGGAAGAACTATAACAGCTTAAAAAGACTGGGGTTGTTTTAGTCCGCTCTCCCCGCCTGTTTTGTTAAGATTTACTTAAAGCACTAATTATAAGTGCCTTTCGCCTTCGCTCATGATGGGCTTGGTCTTATCCTCCGGCACGCGCACGTACTGGGACGTAAGTGCAATATCCATAAAGACGATGGGCTTGCGGATAATTTTAAATTCCAGGGGCGTATGCACCATGCCGGCCGGGACATAAACAAAGCAGGACTCGGTTAAAACCAGTTTTTTCTGCTTGCCCTTTTCACCCAGATAGAGCCAGACCTCGGCATCGAAGTCGTTGACATGGGTGGCGTCCGCATTCTGGAAGGCTAAAAACTGGTCGAAGTCATGGGTGTGGGGGTCGTTAATCATCAAGAACGGTTCAGTCACGCAGAACCAGTCCATGCGATAGCCGGAATTCCACTCCTTGCCCCAGATATGGAAAGACTTGGCGGTGAGCTGTGGATAGAGTTTGGTAAAATCCGCCACGGGCTTGCCTTTATAATATTTGACGTATTCTTTCGGGATGGTCATCTTACACTCCTTAAATATTGGCGTTTGTTAAAGATTATATGTTAGCGATAGAAATAATTCAAATATAACCAGGTTCGTTACGCTTCGTTATACACAGAGAAAGCCTTTATGATATATTGAAATAAGGGAGTTTAAAAGAAATGACTTTCAGAAAAATACTACTAACATTAATTGCCTGTCTAACCGTTGCCCTGCTGGTTTTCGTATCCCTCTCTGTTCGTTCCTGCGTGACCTCATCCTCTTCCACGAACACGCCTGTCGGCGGCGGCACGTTAAAACTGTCTGGCACCGACCCCACCACGCTCGACCCGGCGCTTTCCAACGATGCTAATTCCGCTGGATACGTTATTCAAATATTTTCCGGGCTGGTAAAACTGGGTGATAATCTAGAACCAACGCCGGATATCGCCGAGAGTTGGGACATCAGCGATGATGGCTGCACTTTCACCTTTCATTTACGGGATGGTGTGGTGTTTCAGGATGGGCGAAGTGTTACCGCGGCTGATTTTAAGTATTCCTGGGAACGCGCCTGCAATCCAGCCACCGGTTCAAATACGGCAGGCACTTACCTCGGCGATATTGTAGGTGTTCAAGCAATGGTAGCCGGTCAAGCTAATGAAATCAGCGGCGTCCAGGTGATAAATGACCATACTCTACAAGTGACTATTGATGCTCCCAAGTCTTATTTCCTATCCAAAATGTCTTATCCCACCGCCATGGTGGTGGATATGGATAATGTTGCCGCGGGCGGAAGTTGGTGGCGACAGCCTAACGGCACCGGACCTTTTAAGCTTAAGGAGTGGCAGCAGAGCAGTTTGCTGGTGCTGGAAAGAAATAATAACTACTACGGTGACGTGGCTAGTCTGGAATTCGTGGAGTTCCATATGTATAGCGGCGACGAAATGAGTCTTTATGAGACCGGCGATATAGATATTGCCAGCGTTTATGCATCCTATATTGATAGAGTGACTGACCCGGATGGACCTTTCCATAACGAATACCACGTATCCCCTCAATTAAGCTTTAGCTGGCTGGGTTTTAACATTAACGAGCCGCCTTTTGACGATTTGAATGTGCGCAAAGCTTTCTCCATGGCGATTGATAAAGATAAAATAATCAACCTAAGTATGCGGAATCTCGTGCAGCGTGCTGACGGTATTCTGCCGCCTGGCATGCCCGGTTATAACGAAGACCTAGTTGGGCTGGAATATAATGTCACTCAGGCCCAAGAGCTGATAGCTTCCTCAAAATACGGGAGTGTAGCCAACCTCCCGCCGATTGTCTTAACGCTCTCCGGCTACGGTGGAGCAATCTCGCCCGTGCTGGAGGCGATTATCGTCCAATGGCGCGAAAACCTGGGGGTGGACGTAACGGTAAGACAGCTGGAACCGGATTTTTATGTATATCATCTTAAAGAAGAAAAGGATAATATGTACTATATGGGGTGGATAGCTGATTATCCTCATCCGCAGGACTTTTTAGATGTGCTTTTCCATACCGGGACCGAATATAACTACGGTGAATACTCCAATCCGGCGATAGATACGTTACTGGAACAGGCAGGGGTTGAGCTGGATAACGCCGAGAGTCTGAGAATGTATCAGCAGGCGGAGCAGATGCTGGTTAACGACGCGGCGATGATACCATTATGGTTCGGGCAGAACTTAATATTGGTGAAGCCTTATGTAGAAGGGTACGAACCTAATGCCCTGGGCTATGTTATGCTGAATGAAGTAAGCATCACGGCCCATTAACCTATTATTTCTTTTCTATCTCATTTAGATAAAGAAAAACGCTATCGCAATCAGAACATACACCGCGATAAGCTGCGCCCCCTCTACCCAGTGGCAGATGCCGTCGGTGCTAATATAGTTGGCTATCATTGCGGTCATGACCAGCGCCACCATGGAAAAGGGGCTGAACTCCAGGTTAAGAGCCACGCCGGTGAGAGAAGAGCTTAAGAGTACCAGCACTGGTACGACGAAGAGGGCAATCTGCAGCGCCGAGCTCATGCCGATTTCCAGCGACAACGTCATGTTATCTTTGCGGGCGAAGTTAATAGCGCTGACAAGCTCTGGTATGTTGGCGAGGATGGCGATAATCACCAGCCCCATGAATCTCTCGCTCAAGCCCATATCGCCGATATGGTCGGTTATTGTATTGACCAGCAGCGAAGACTCGAAGCTGCCCAATCCTACCGCTATCAACAGGAAAATTACCGAAGTGCGCAGTGACCACGGCCTGTATTGCGCTGTGACGGGAACTTGTCGTTCGACAACGAACAGGTGTTTATGCGTTACCAACGTATAAAGCAGACCTAAAAGATACATTATTCCAAGGACGATGGAGACGGCAAAACTCATGGAATGCGCCGGATTTTCTACCACCATACTGTATATCGAAGGCAAAACCAGTCCCGCGACGGCAATAATGAGCATGGTGGAGGAGAGACCGGCGGAATCTTTATTAAAGCGCTGTTCCTTGTATTTCAGTCCGCCGACGACCATCGAAAGACCGATAAGCAGCAGCACATTAACGATGATTGAGCCAATCATCGAGGACTTTACCATATCGATAAGGCCGGCGCGTAGCGCAAAAATACCGATGAGAAACTCGAAAACATTACCGAAAGTGGCGTTAATAAGCGCGGAAACGGTAGAAGAAACGCGCTGGGTGATAATTGATGTCATTTCGATGATAACATGAGAAATACCGACGATAGCCGCCGCTGTGGCAATAAATGTCAGTACCGGGTGGAGGTTGAGGTAATAGAAGGCAGCCGAAAGCGGTATGAAAATTAAAAAGGCATCGAGGGTATGAAAGCGCGGTTGTCTCACTACAAATGGCATATAATCGTCTTCATTATACTAAATTACAGGTGTTTTTCCATAATCAACGCGTCATAGAATTTACCATCAACACACATCCATTTTCTAAAATGCCCAACGGTCTTAAAGCCGTATTTTTGGTAGAGGTGTTTGGCAGCTTTTTGCGTAGGGTTTACGCCAACTT
>JBGOXC010000137.1:0-4371 GCA_041478935.1 Dehalococcoidia bacterium | reverse complement strand
ATTTCCATAGTCACCTCTTTGTGAATCAACGTACCGGGGTTATTGTTGAAGCTGGACGCCACCAGCAAGGGAATATCATATGCCTCCGCCAGCTCGACAGCGCGCGGCTGAACGGCTTTTAAACCATAAGTGACCATCTCCAGCATCTCTTCATAGCTAATATCACGCAACTTGCGGGCTTTGGGGAGGAGGTGGGGGTCGGTGGTGTAGATGCCGTCAACATCGGTATAGCGCTCGCAGCGCTCTGCCTTTAAGGCTACTGCCAATGCCACCGCAGTGGTATCGGAGCCGCCCCGGCCCAGGGTGGTGATGTCCAGACCTTCAGTAATGCCCTGGAAGCCAGCCACGATGACGATGTTGCCTTTATTAAGTTCTTTTAAAATGCGGGAGGGGTCGATATTGGTAATGCGCGCCTTGCTGTAAGCATCGTCCGTCCTGATGCCGGCTTGGGCGCCGCTTAAACTGATTGAAGGGAGGCCCATGTCGTGCAGCGCCATGGCGAGGAGAGTGCTGGCGACAAGCTCACCGGTGGAGAGGAGGACATCAAGCTCACGTTCATCCGGTTTTTTACTTACCTGATATGCCAGTTTAATCAAATCGTCGGTGGTATCACCCATAGCAGAGACGACGGCCACAACCTGGTTGCCAGCCTTGCGGGTTTTGGCAATACGCCGGGCGACGTTTTTAATTTTTTCGGCATCGGCTAAGGACGAGCCACCGTATTTCTGGACGATTAAGGGCATATTAGCAATTCCTCATTTACTCTATTGCGCAATTGCGCAGTTAATCATTTGTTTTACATGGTAGGCTTACCGTTAAGGTAAATGCAAAATGCCACCACCAGGACAACAACGACTACCATGAGCACAAGGGAAATCGTTAATAATTTGGATACTTTTTGTTTCCCTACAGTTTCCATTTCAATTTCTCTTAGGATCGCTAATTCTTACGCGCTATTTTCCGATTAATTTACCCATTATTTTATACCCATCGGCTATAAAAACGCCAGTGGCCTTGGCCTGCGTCTCGGTGAAGCGGACAGCGCCGTTGGCACTGACACCCCTACCCCACAACAAGAACGGCACAGGGTCGGGGTTATGGGTGCGGGTGGTAATGGGTGTAGGATGGTCCGGCATCACAAGGACGCGCAGATCGCCCTTATATTCCCGCAGACGGCTGACGACCTGGTCGTCAATATTCTCGATGGCTCTTATCTTTTCATTGGTATAGCCGCCATGACCCGCTTCATCGGGTGCTTCGACATGGATAACAACAAGGTCATGTTTCTTAAGAGCCTTTAAAGCGCCTTTAGACTGGGCGGCGTTGTCGCTATCAGCCGCATCAGTTACACCTTTAATATTTAATACCGTTATGCCCACCATCTTAGCTAGACCACGAAGAAGGTCGACGCCGGAGGTCAGGGCGGCGTTCAATCCGTAATACTGTTTAAAGGCAGGCATCGTAGGAACCTGCCCGCTACCCCAAAAAAGCCAAATGATAGTAGCAGGCACATCGCCGCGCTTAAGCCGTTTCTCGTTGATTTTATGGCTTTTCAGCAGTGTTTCAGAACGGGTCATGAGGTCGCGCAGCAGGTCGCTTCCAGTGCCCTGCGGTAGATAGTCTTTGATGGGTTGGCCGGGGATATCATGGGGCGGGGTACATCTGGCTTTTAAGGTATCCTCATGGCCCTTTATTTTCAGGATATGGCGGAAGCCGACACCGTTATAAAACGATATCTCCGGACTACCGAGTTCTGCATTAAGAGATTTAATAATCTGGGCGGCTTCGGCGCTGGGGATATGTCCGGCGGAATAGTCGAACATCTTGCCGTCTTTAATGTTAACCAGGTTGCAGCGGAATACGACCTCGCCTTGGCCGATATCGATCCCCAGACTTTTCGCCTCGATGGATGCACGGCCTTTATAGTAGATGGCAGGGTCGTAACCCATAGCGGACATGCAGGCGCAGGCGCTGGACGGTTCCATTCCCGTGGGAACAGTGCGCTCCAGCCCCAGCATACCCTGCGCCGTTAGCGCATCCAAGTTAGTGGTGCGCGCCAACTCTAGGCTGGTTTTGCCGCCACGGTCTGGGATAGGGAGTCCCGCGGCGCCGTCAATGATTAAGACTATATACTTCATATCGTTTTCTCAAATGCGCAATTGCGCATTTACTCTTTTACGTTCCCCTCACCCCACCTGGATTCCAGCCTACGCTGGAATGACAATTAAATAGTTTGCCTTGCCTTACAGATGGCGATGGTTTTATAATAAATGGCGGCGGGGCGTAGCGCAGTTTGGTTTAGCGCGCAGCGTTCGGGACGCTGAGGTCGGTGGTTCAAATCCACTCGCCCCGACCATATCTTAAGCAACCCCCTTTTTCGCCTCCTCCCAGAGGTCGTCTTTTTCTTTAAAAGAGAGCTTAGAAAAATCTATGCCGCGTTTACGGCAGAGCTCTTCCATGTGGGCGAAACGCCTATAGAATTTATGGTTCGCCGACCGCAGCGCCGCTTCGGCATCAATACCCTCCCAGCGAGCGACATTGACCAGCGTAAACAGCAGGTCGCCGAATTCCTGCTCCTTCTCCTGGCGGCTGTTGGTGTCTTTTATTTCCTGCACCTCTTCCGCCAGCTTATCAAGGACACCTTCCATATTCTCCCATTCAAAGCCGACACGGACCGCTCGACGAGATATTTCCCGGGCATAAGCCAGCGCCGGCATTTCCTTGGGTACGCCGTGTAACATGGAAACGCCTTCTTTTCTCTCTTCTTTTTTAAGCTCTTCCCAGTTATGCATGACTTCGGCCGAGTCTTTAACTTTGCGGTTGCCGAAGATATGCGGGTGGCGGCGGATTATCTTGGTGTTAATGTTTTTAATAACGTCGTCAATCTTGAACTCGGCATCGTCCTTGGCTATTTGAGCGTGCAGCACAATTTGCAGGAGAAGGTCGCCCAGCTCCTCGCAGAGTTTATCTTTATCTCCGTCATCAAGCGCGGCCAGGACTTCATAGGTCTCCGAAAGCAGGTTTTCTCGCAGGCTCTGGTGGGTTTGCTCTTTGTCCCAGGGGCAACCGTCTGGCGCGCGCAGCTTGGCGATGATGGCCACCAGAGTATCGAACTTATGCAGATTTTCTTTTGCAGATAAAGGCTTATCCATAACCTGATTATAGCTGGGGAGTTGAAGGGAAGCAACCGCAGGGGAGCAAGGCGATAACCCAATTTCAAATCGTATTTGCGCTTTTACGCAATTACTCTTTTGCGCAATTGCGCTGATACGCTAGTCTGGGAGCTTAGCCCCGATAAAGTCGCGCTGGCCCCTTAAGAATTCGGCGGCGGTCATGGCCTTTTTGCCGGCGTACTGGATATTTTTTACAACGAGAACGCCATCACCGGTGGTTATGCCTAATCCGCCTTCAACCTTAGGAAGAGAGACTACCCTACCAACTTCTTTTTTACCTATACCGGGCAAATAAAAAGCCTCGTTGATTTTAAGCTGCTTTTCCCGCCAATAGGTAAAACAGCCGGGCCAGGGGAAATAGGCCCGCACACGCCGCCAGATTTCAACCGCCGGTCGGTGCCAGTCAATCTCGCCGTCTGCTTTTTTTACCTGCCCAAAATAGGTGGCTTTTAATTCATCCTGCGGTAATGGTACAAGAGTATTATTCAACCAGCCGCTCAAGGCTTCTTGCAAGAGATGAGCGCCGACGATACCCAGTTTTTCTAAGAGTGTTCCGGTATTATCCACGTGGGAGATGGGTATAGGTACGGCGGCCAGCACCGGACCAGTATCAACTTTAAACCTTACCAGCTGGATACTGACGCCGGTAAATTCATCGCCAGCGATTATTGCCGCCGCCACTGGTGAGGCGCCGCGGTGCCGCGGCAGTAACGAAAAGTGAACGTTAAGGCACTGGCGAGGCGGCATATCAATCAACGCCTGCGTTAGAATTTGCCCAAAGGCGCAGATTATGATTACCTCCGGCTTATAAGCCGCCAGCTCCGCTAAAGCCTCGGGCGACCGCAGAGTGGCCGGCTGCATGACCGGTAGCTTCCATTTGAGCGCAGCTTCCTTAACCGGCGATATCATCAGAGCGCGTCCGCGACCGGAGGGTCTATCCGGCTGGGTATAGACGGCAACGACCTCGTACCCGTTGATTAATAGCTGCTCCAACGACGGCACCGAGAACCTAGGCGAGCCCATAAATACAATGCGCAACGTCTACCTCCGAACACCAAAATTCTAGCACTAAAAATAATTTTTTTCCACTATACGTCGCCAAGCATACGACCCTAGAAAACACGCAATAAATGAAGGTTTCAAGAGATTTCATGAACAGGTAACATTGAAGAACGTCTGGGCTTTATCACCATATTAT
>JBGOXC010000235.1:0-2578 GCA_041478935.1 Dehalococcoidia bacterium | reverse complement strand
TGTTGCCGGTGTGGCAGACCGGACCCGTAGGAGCGCCAGATACCAGCAATGAGTTATTTTCACAGTTGTATTTTATACTTTTTAGCTTAATGGTATTTCCAGAAGTTTCCCCTTTATGCCAGAGCTCCTGCCGGCTACGGCTGTAAAACCAGATCTCTTTGCTTTTCATCGTCCGACGTAGGGACTCTTCATTCATATAGCCTAGCATCAACACCTCACCTGAAGCAGCATCCTGAACGATGGCGGGAATCAAGCCTTTTTTATCAAACTTAATATTTTTTATCAACCACATGCTCCTTCTCAGAGTTGAGGTAGAATTATTAAAAAAAAGTCAATCTGTTTAAAACCTCGAGAGCCTCTTTCAGGTTAATATCGCCGGTATATAGCGCCTTACCGATGATAGCTCCTTCAACTCCAATCTTCTGCAATACGGTTAAGTGATTTATCGTTGCGATACCACCAGCGGCAATTACAGGTAATTTAATTTCGTCAATAAGTCCGGATATCGCGGCAAAATTCGGCTCCGTTAGCGTGCCGTCACGCTCAATATCGGTGTAAATAAAACGCCGTACACCTTTACGCGCCATGGCTTCTGTCAGCTCTATTGCTGTAAGTCCGGTATCCTTTACCCAGCCTCGTGTCGCTACCATACCATTACGAGCGTCAATAGCAACGATGATAGACTCCTGATAGCGGCGGCAAGCTTCGGTGACGAGCTGTGGGTCTTCCACCGCTGCTGTACCTAAAACAACACGGTCGATGCCAATTTTTAGTAGTGTCTCGATTGTTTCAATCCGCCGGATGCCACCACCCAGCTGAACTGGTATCAGCATCGCTTTAGTAATATTCGTTATTATCTCCAAATTACCTATTTCGCCCGTTGCCGCGCCATCGAGGTCGACGAGATGGAGACGTGGTGCACCCATTGATTGCCATTTTAGAGCCATATCAAGCGGGTCATCGGAGAAGACTGTTTCCTGCCGATAGTCCCCCTGATAAAGACGGACGCATTTGCCGGCACGTAAATCTATAGAAGGTATAATGTCTATTTCTGGCCTCTTTCTATCCTAATTTATGCTGAAATTATAACACCTGGACTATCTTTAAACCAGCCTATGACAATATTGTAAGATTACCTTCATTGACAAGTGGCGAATAGCATGTTACAATAACATAGACCATCGACCTAATGGCGGTGAGCCAAGAGCTGAAACTTTAACAAATTATGCGTCGCTTGGATCGGAAACGACCGAGACGGCAAAAATAGCAAAAAGTATGCCCTCTCGATTGTTTTCGAGAGGGTTTTTTGTTGTAGGTAGGCAAATGTTAAAAGTAGGTTTTATCGGGGCTGGAAAAGTCGGTACTGCCCTAGCGGTACTCCTGAACCGCAAAGGTTATACCGTAGCAGCCGCTTATGACCATACTCAGTCTGCTGCTGAAAGACTGAAATCATTAGTCAGCAGCTGCTACGTAATGGATAGCAGCCAGCACGTAGCTGACGCCGCCGAGCTCATCTTCATTACCACGCCTGATGGCGCTATTGAGAGCGTCGCTTTTCAGATAAAATGGGCTCTTGGAAAAAACGTTATTCACTGCAGTGGCGCCGATTCAACCGCTATACTAGATAAAGCCCACAAAGATGGTGCGTCTGTTGGAGTGTTCCATCCACTACAAACTTTTGCCGGTATAACACAGTCTATCGAAAATATCCCCGGTACAACCTTCGCCATTGAGGCTGAAGAGCCATTACTCACAATTCTTAAGGAAATGGCGCTTTCCCTTGGCGGCAGCTGGATACAACTGAATGCTGAAGATAAAGCCGCCTACCACGCGGCAGCCGTCTTTGCCAGCAATTACCTGGTTTCTTTGGTCAAAATGGCGACTGACCTCTGGCAAACCTTCTCTATCCCTCCCGACCAGGCGGTTAAAGCCCTCCTCCCCTTAATGCACGGCACCCTCTATAACATCGAAACCATCGGGTTACCGCAATGTCTTACCGGTCCTATCGCACGGGGCGATATTGGAACAATACACAAACATCTCAACGAAATTAGTCAAAAAACCCCAGAATTACTCTCCTCTTATAGAGAATTAGGTTTACAAGCAATTCCTATTGCTCTGGCCAAGGGTAGTATTGATGCCCAACAGGCTGGCGATATTGAAATACTTTTAAAAACGTTCGATAAGAAAGTTCAGGGGGAACGCCATGAGAATGATGCTGAAAAGCAAAATCCACCGGGCTACGGTGACCGACGCCAACATCAACTACGAGGGCAGCATAGCCATCGACAGCAAGTTGATGAAGGCAGCGGATATCGTCGCGTACGAGCAGGTACACGTCCTTAACGTCAATAACGGAGCCCGCTTTACCACCTATGCCATCGAGGGGAAAGAAGGCAGCGGTAATATTTGCCTGAACGGCGCGGCTGCCAGACTGGGTGTTAAAGGCGACCTGCTTATTATCCTAACTTATACCGATGTCCCTGATACGCAGCTGAAAGATTACAAACCCAGAATCGTTCATGTTAACGAAAAGAATGAAATAATTACTAAACTCGATGAAAAAGTCTTCATTTGA
>JBGOXC010000212.1:0-2918 GCA_041478935.1 Dehalococcoidia bacterium | reverse complement strand
CTTTAGTCGTTATTATGACCCTGCAAGTGGGCATGATGATTCTGGCAGAGTCAGCCTTAAGTTATCTAGGGCTCGGCATTACCGCGCCTCAGGCTTCCTGGGGCTCGATGGTCGCTGATGGCAGAAGTTATCTTGATACGGCCTGGTGGATATCTACCTTCCCAGGTATTTGTATTGGTCTGGTAGTGTTATCCGGCAACTTCCTGGGCGACTGGATTCGCGATAAGTTGGACCCGAGGCTGAGGCAATTATGAGCGGAAATATCGTTCTTCAAGTTGAAAACCTGCATACGTCTTTCTTCACCCGCGCCGGTGAAGTTAAAGCCGTTGACGGCGTAAGCTTTTACGTTAGAGAGGGAGAGACTTTTGGTATTGTCGGTGAATCCGGCTGCGGCAAATCGGTGACGGGACTATCAATACTGCGGCTCCTTCCGGAACCGGCGGGTCAAATAATAGAAGGTAAAATAATCATGGAAGGGAAGAACCTCCTTGAACTTAGCAAAAAGCATATGCGAGCTTACCGGGGAAAGATGATATCGATGATTCTGCAAGACCCAATGTCATCACTCAATCCCGTTTATACCGTTGGCGACCAGATAGGCGAAGCCGTACGGATGCACCAGGACCTGCCTGAGAATATGGTGGAAGCAGAAGTGATTGATGTGCTGCGGTTGCTTAGAATTCCGGCACCAGAAATACGCCTCAAGGAATATCCGTTCCAGCTTAGCGGTGGAATGAGGCAAAGAGTGGTGGGGGCGATTGCTATGTCTTGCCGACCACATTTATTGATTGCCGATGAACCAACCACCGCTCTGGATGCTACAATACAGGCACAATATATCGCACTATTTGAAGATATTCAGGAAAAAACCAATGTAGCGATTATTTTTATTACTCACGACTTTGGTGTAATTGCCAGAATATGTGATAGAGTGGGCGTGATGTATGCGGGGAAAATTGTGGAAACAGCCCCGACGAGAGATATATTTAAGAACCCCAAACATCCATACACGGTGGCATTAATACATTCTGTGCCTCGACTGGATAGAAAAGATGAGCGGCTGTATTCAATCGAAGGACAACCACCGTCAATGATGAACTTACCTCCCGGCTGTCGTTTCTACCCTCGCTGTAGCGTTGCGCTCGATATTTGCAAGGAGCAAGAGCCACCCGAGGTAAAAATAAGTGGAAATCGCTCCGTATCCTGCTGGAGGGTGAAGTAAACGATGGCATCAAAGGTTTTGCTCGAAGCTCGTGATATTGTAAAACACTACCCGGTAACGCGGGGCCTAATGCAGCGTACGGTAGGCTGGGTGAGAGCAGTTGATGGAGTTTCGTTTAGCGTGGAACGCGGCAAAACCATGAGTCTGGTGGGGGAATCGGGCGCCGGGAAGACTACAGTCGCGAAGATGCTATTAATGCTGGAAACGCTAACCTCTGGTACGATTCTTTTTGAAGGGAACGATATATATAAACTCTCCCCCTTACAAATAAAAACAGACTACCGCCCGAAGATACATTATGTGCAACAGAACCCATGGAGTTCGATGAACCCCAGAATGCGGGTAAGAGACATCGTCGGCGAGCCGATATTTGTTAACACCAAGCAATCTAAAAAGGAAGTCTTTAAAAAAGTTGGCGAATTACTAGAGCAGGTAGGCATAGGACTAGAAGGGATGAGCCGGTTTCCGCATGAATTCAGCGGCGGCCAGCGACAGCGTATCGCCGTGGCGCGTGCGCTGGCATTGCATCCGAGCCTGCTAATACTTGATGAACCCGTATCCGCTCTCGATGTATCCATCCGCGCCCAAATTATGAATCTTCTCAAAGACCTACAAAAGCAGTACAACCTTAGTTATGTCGTCATTGCGCATAATCTGGCGACGGTGAGGTATATGAGCCACACCGTAGCGATTATGTACCTGGGGCAGTTGGTGGAATATGGAGAGGCAGAGACTATGTTCGAGCGACCGTTACACCCGTATACCAGGGCTTTGATATCTGCTTCGCAGTTGACATTGCCCGAAGATTCCGAGGGGCAAGCAAAACAAATTATTTTGACCGGCGAAATGCCTTCACCACTGAATCCGCCACCGGGATGCCGTTTCCACACCCGCTGCGCCGAAGCCAACGAGAGATGTTCCAGAGATGTACCGGAGATGCGCAAAATAGGCAAGCAGCAGGTTAAATGCCATCATTACGACTAATGTGTAATCAACACGCAGCCTAATCCCCCGGGAAAATTCAGCGCTAAACTAATTGCTAGAGTCTAATTGTGCGTCCGCACCTGGTACAGTTGATGCTATCTTCCTTAAAGCCCGGCGGGATTTTCCACCTGGCGCCGCATTCACAGTCCACCATCCGGTATTGATTTAGGCGCAGCATCATATCCGAAACCTCGCGAGTCCTGGCGGCTTTTTCCGCCAACGCCATTTCGCCCGGTACCGATGGTGAAGCCTGACGCAAACCTACCGCCCCTACTGCGCCCACTGTTGTCTTGGAAATCACGCCGCCACTGCCGCGTATTTTACGGTAGGCAGCATCATAATCAATAAAAGAGGCGCCGCCAGCCATAGCCCGCAGGATGCGTACCCTTTCGGAGATGGGAGGATGGGTGCTGGTGAGATCGGAAAGTTTCATGCCTTCTTTATTTAAGGGGTTGGCAATATACATCGGTGCGGTAGCCTGGTTGGCAGATTTTAACTGATGCGTAGAGGCGCCAATTTTCTCTAAGGCTGAAGCCAGACCTTCAGGGTAGCGGGTATAGAGAGCGGACGAGGCGTCTGCCAAGTATTCACGTTTACGGGAGATGGCATAATAAATAAGCTGCGCCAAAATGGGCGCGAGAATCATCAGGGCAAGGCCGACGATGAGGAGAATTGCCTGTATTCCTCCGCCACTATCACGCGATGACCTTCT
>JBGOXC010000199.1:0-3145 GCA_041478935.1 Dehalococcoidia bacterium | reverse complement strand
CGCCGTATGCCCCGGACGACGCGCTCGCCGGTTTCCAGGGGGTCCATAAAGGCTGCCTGGACTTCTTCGGGCGGGTGGCGGTGGGGTCTATCCGGCGAAGGCGGAGGGGGTTTAGGGGGCCAGGTTTCCCCTTCGTTGCGGAGGTTGACGGGGCGGTTGACAAAGGACGAATATCCGAGATTGCCCTTCGTCGGACCAGGAAATAGTATCGAAACTCCGATATTCCTATCCTTAAGGTCGGTGGCAAGAGCTTCCATCATACCAGCAACCGCGAACTTGGTAGTGCAATAGGGAATCATACCGGCAGCCGCGGCGATGCCCAGGGTCGATGATGTACTAACGATGTGCCCGCCCTCGCCGTGTTTTAAGATATACGGCAACATCGTTACGACGCCGTTGATGACGCCGACGAGGTTTACACTGATGCTATAATCCCAATCTTTAAAAGTTACTTTTTCCACCGGCCCACCGCCGGAACCGACACCAGCATTATTAACCAGCACGTGTAACTTACCAAAGACTTTTTCTACCTCTTCGGCGGCTTTGGCATAAGCGACGCGGTCGGTGATATCCAGCTTTATCGGGTGGGCGGGGAGCTTTTTCTCCTTGAAATATGCCATCGCTTCGTCCAGAGCATCCTGGCGCATATCGGCGAGGACGACCTTCATGCCATACTTGGCACAGGCTTTAGCAATACCCAGCCCGATGCCGCTGGCACCGCCGGTGATAAAGGCTACTTTTCCATTGATGTCTTTCATAGCATGTCTCTCTTTCCTCGCTAATGCGAGATACCGCAGGAACCATCTTTACACATTACCGCTGGCGGCATACGCAGGGGCTTGGCGTCTTTCTTGATGCCTGCCTTGGGTATCCAGGGGTCAATAGGTACCGACTGGAAATAGGAGAAGTCGGTGGTGACCCACATCGGGTTAGTTTCGCCGCCAGCGACGATAAAATTAACCATTTCCGGCCGCTTAAAGCGGGGATTAAGCTCATTTACCAGCCACTCGCTCAATTTCATGGGGTTGTCATAGCCTTCGGCTTTCAGGCCCTTGGCCGCCAGAGGGTCGAGGATGAAGGTAAAGGCACCGCCGAAAGGTCCGCCGATGCTTCTCATAACCTCCAGCATACGTTGGGCGGGACCTAAGCCCATGGTCAGAACGTTCCAGCCGCGGAAAAGGCTGACGACGCTTTCATTCTTTTTAAAGCCTTTACGCACGTGGAAAGGCTCCCAGACGCTCGCTTCCTCATTTTCTGCGTAGCACATGTTATTATAGTTAATCGTTGTGCCCGTGCTGGCAGTGAAGGTGGCGCCGGGCCGCATATCTCCTAAGTTGATGGACATCAAAGTCCATGCCCGACCGATAACAGAATTGGCGTAATTAACCGGGCTTAAGGCTCCCAAGCCATAGTTCATACCGATTTCATTGCGGACGGGTCCGTTGACCACCATCATGCTGGCGAAGGAAGTAGTTGAACTGGGCAGGGAAGGCCGTCCCGAGGCGCCCAGCGCTAATATAACGGGAAAATGCTCCGGCCGAGCTCCTGCCATTACAACATTGACTGCTACTCTTTCCACCGTATATTGGAGACGTTCTTCGTGGGTGGTCACGGACATCATGCCGACATATTCATCAGGCTTGCGGTCGGTGCCGGTAAGCATCTCCGCCACACGCTCTTCAGTCGGCAGGATGATTGGCAGCCCGTCTGTCCAGCCGTTTTCAAGGAAGAGGCGATGGAAATTTTCCTCGGTATCCGGCTCCAAGAGGCGAGGTCGGGTAGGTCGCTTGACTATTTTAGGATGCTTTTCGGCGTCGGTCAGGGGTTGGGTTAAGGCGAAGAAAATTTCATCCATGAGGGGGGCGCCGGAAATAGGGTCGTTGCCCTTAATATAGCCCTGCAGAGTTTCCCTGGAAACAAAGCCGACCGGATAGGGCGGGAAACTCCAGCGCAGGTTCATGCCATGACTGCGCCCATCCCGCTGGACGTAGTCCGCAAAACGGGCGGTGACGATGGGGGCGGTAGGAACGCCGTAGTCATTCTCCAGTGTTCGAGAAAATTCGGCGATACTCGCCGAGCATCCGTCTCAACCCCCTACCCCGAGGATAGCAGCGTCGCCCTTTTGCTTGATTTCCGCCCAGAGTTCAGGCTCATCGGTGAACATGCTAGTCTTCTTGTTACGCACCTCGGTCTTGATATTCGGTCGGTTATGCTTAAACCAGTCATCAAGCTCTTCGATAAATTCCTTGCCGCCGGCAAAGCCCGTGTTCACCAGAAAAACAGTCTTGCCCTCCAATCTATCCAAGCGGGGCGCCATCTTCAAGTGACCTAGTTTTTCCGCCGTATCTCTCGGCTGGTTGACGGGGTCGTGAATCGCCCAGGGCATAGAATCAGGATTGAGTCTGCTACCAAATATGCCACTTGGTTGGCCGACGGGGTCCAGAACTGTAATCTTTGTGCCATCCTTCTTCATAATTCTCCTTATCGATATGTCGTAATATTACGTATTTTCCTTATATTAAGATAAAACAATTCAACAATTCAAGTTAATACTGAATTATCATTTATTGGATTTTATTATTTGCAATAGAAGCTCAATAAATCTTAAGATGATTAGCAGCCATAACAACTGGCAAGCGGGTAAGCGCAAGAAAGCCAACAGAAAGGGTCGCGCGTAGGAAAATGAGGGCACTTGAAGGCTTAAAGGTTCTGGAGTTCAGCGAGTTTATTTCTGGGCCCTACTGTGCCAAGATGCTGGCTGACCTGGGCGCCGATGTCATTAAAATAGAAAAACCCGGCGTTGGCGATAATGCCAGACACTGGGGACCATTCCCGGAAGAACAACCCCATTTAGAAAAAAGCGGACTCTTCCTTTTCCTAAACACGAATAAATCTAGCATTACTTTAAGTGTTGAAAACGAAAAGGGACGGCAAATATTCCTTCGGCTGGTTGAATGGGCAGATGCCCTGATTGAGGACAATGCACCTCGTGAAATGGCAAGATTGGGACTAGACTATCCTAAACTTAAGAAGATTAATCCTTCGCTGATTATGACTTCCATTACACCCTTCGGGCAGACGGGACCATATAGGGACTATAAAGGCAGTGACCTCATTACTTCCCACATGAGCAGCGAGGCTTTCG
>JBGOXC010000224.1:0-2727 GCA_041478935.1 Dehalococcoidia bacterium | reverse complement strand
GAAGCGGTTGGCGCGGCGGTAGGAACGGTGAGGATTTTAACCATCTCCTCCTTAAGAAGGGTGCGGACGTGAGAGCCATCCAGCTTCTCGTTGGAGGCGCGCTCTTTAACGACACTAATGAGCTTAGCGGTGGTGGCAACACCGACATCGGCGGAGATGAGCAGCTCTTCCAGCTCTTCCCAGACCTCTTTACCAATAGAAGCGCGGTCGAAGAGGGACATGGCTTTGCCGAACCAGGAATCGCGGGTACTTTTAAGGACTTTCTGGAAGATGTTGATGGGAGACCTCCATTTACATCAAGCTACAAAATTGAATTGTTTTGATAAAAATTTTTTATTATCTTTTAGCTTCAGACCATAGCTGAATTGTTTTTTGAATTGTTTTTTGTTTTATGTTAAGTTCCTATGGCTTTTGGCCAGGTAATAACCGACCCACTCCATATAGTATATAGAAGTTTGGAGGGAATGGAAAGGGGAAAATGGCGGAGGGGAAGGTGTAGTTGAGAGGGGTTCATCCTGAAGGTTCACCCTGAAGGGCTGGCGCCCCATTCGACAGGCTCAGGACAAGCCCTCTCCGCAGGCTATTCCCCTCTGCTTTTTTGAGTATTGCGGAAAGCTCACCACAAGCGCTATTATCGGGCAGGCAACATAAAATTATGAGGCTACGCCCTTACGTTTGTGTTTGGTTTCTTTAAAGCCAAGTTCGGGCTTAACGAGAAGCACCGGCACACTGGATCTGGCATGTACCTTAGCCGCGATGTTCTCGATATTCCAGCGGCTTAGGTCAAGTTTACCCCGGCTGGCGATGAGGATTAAATCGGCTTTTTGCTCTTCCGCGAAGTGGACGATTTCCTTAACGGGGTCGCCCAAGAGAACATTGGTGGTAACATTGAACCCTAATTCCTCCAGTATTTCCGCAATCCGGCGAAGGTAATCTTTAGCCGTCTTAGCCATCTTGCCGGCGGTCACATGGGTCATCCTTGTGTCTTTAGCGATGGGGTCTACACTGGCGGGCACAACACCGGGCTGCCAGACGATGAATTCCGGTGGGGGCGTAAGGACTTCATGTTCCGAGACAAAGGGCTCGAAAACCGCCCTTTCCCAAACATCGCCGGACACCTTTTCCGTCACCGATACCAGCATGACGTCAGAACAATCCGGGGCGTAGTCTACAAGGTGCAGCAACGCCTGTTCCGCGAGCTTTGAACCATCCAGGGGGACCACTACTTTACGATACATTTTTGCCTCCCGTGTTTTATTACGATGAATAACTACTCAATAGTAGCAAAGAAAGTATGTATAGGTTATAAAATAGGCAGCAAAATAGTTACAGAATCATAACATTATGGGGAGTTGAGAGGGATTTTGGTGTGTAAAAACTCCCTTAATCCCTTCCTTCGGCTTCGCTCAGGACAGGCTTTACGAAAGAGGGAGACTGGTAAAGGGGGAGGGGGGCTGCGCCCCATCTTGCTAACACACTCGCCTGTGGGGGGAAACGAACTGGATATCAATAAATAGGGTATTTACTTTCAAAAAGGTTGGCTTTATAATAATTAACACATAAATAGGAGGGCGAAAAATGGAGAAAATACCCATAGTAATGGACTTTATTGCAGGAATATTATTGGCACTTGACCTATTTCAGAATTACGGTATTTTAGTAAAGATCTACGAAAAAATAAAAGATTTCATAAAAAAGATAGATACAGAGAATTATACAAATATTAGAACCAAGATATTCAGTGCCACTTTAAGTGGTTTCTTTTTTATATTGTTGCTACTCGGGTTTTATTATAAAAATAGCGGTAACCTCAATTATAACGTTGGGATTGAAATTGGCTGGTTTTTATTGGGTGCTGTTGTTGCTTGGGTTTTGATAACACTAATAGCAAAAATTTTAAGGAGAATAGGTGTCTGGGGTATATTCAGTATCGGGCTTGTTATATCTATATTGTCTTTCTTTTTCTTCTTACTTCATCCTTCAAATGAAATAGGCACTGCACTTACATCTTTTGTTTATATTTGCATTTTATATCCATTTGGAATGACCATTGCACGAACGGTCCAAAGGATATTACTAGCTGATGAAAAAAGACCATTTTACATGTTTGCGGTAATTGGTCTGTTAATATTCGCAGTAAGTAAAATATATGAACTAATTAAGTGATGCCAAAAGACGTCACGAAACAATTTTCGCTTGCTTTTACCCGCTCTGCAGTTCTTGCAGGATGATGCGGGCGGCGGTTTTGTCTAAAGGTTTATTGTTATTACCACACTTGGGGCTTTGAACGCAGGAAGGGCAGCCGTCTTCGCAGGGGCATTCGGCGATAACGCGGAGTGTAGCCTGCCAAAGCTCTTCTATCATATCGTAGCCCTTTTCCGCGATGCCGATGCCGCCGGGGTAGGCATCGTAGATAAAGACCTGCGCGCGGCCGGTATCGGGGTGCATCGGTGTGGATACGCCGCCGATATCATTCCTATCGCACAGGGCGAAGAGGGGTAAAATGCCGATAGCGGCGTGCTCCGTAGCGTGGAGTCCACCGGCAAAGTCCTGTCCTTTTTCCGCAATGCGGGCGATGGCGTGGGGGGGGATATCGAACCATAAAGCAACGGTATTGAACCGGATGGTGGGGAGGTCTAAAGGCTCCTCCCCAATTAGCTCCTCGGAGAACTGGCGGTGCTTCTTAAAACCAACCACGTCGATAGTGACTTCCACGTCCCCGATGCT
>JBGOXC010000050.1:0-7203 GCA_041478935.1 Dehalococcoidia bacterium | reverse complement strand
GCAGTTAGCGCCGTGCTAGGCCACGCTTATTCGCCGTTTTTACACTGGCGCGGCGGCAAGGCGGTAGCCGTTACCTTCGGGACGATGATAGGGCTGCTGCCTCAATACGACATCTTTTTGGTGTTTACCATTGCCATGATTTTGGCCGCCTTATTCGTTCAGAATGATGCCTGGGGTGTGGTTCTTAGCGCCGTAGCCACACTAATTTATTTCACCGTCGACAAGGGATATTCCTGGGAGCCGCTGCTGATGTTATGCCTGCTGATAATACTGGTTATCAAACATTTCGAGGGCTTACGTACTTATCCCCGTTTAGGCGGCAGGTTTTATCGGCTAATTAATGCGAGGTAACACACAAAACTGAAATTACAGTTGAGTTAGGGTAAAAATGATATATCAAATAATAATTGCGTCGGTACTCGTAGTGTTACTGATTAACCTCATCCTCAATTTGAGGTCGCTACGGACGCCCGACAAAAACAGTAAAGTGCCGCAGCCGGCGCCGCTTATCTCCGTGCTTATACCGGCGAGGGATGAGGAGAAAAACATCCGCACCTGTCTGGAGTCGCTGCAGAAACAGGATTATCCTAACTACGAGATACTGGTACTGGATGATAACTCGACAGATAATACTACCGCCATCGTCAAGGAACTGGCGGCCAACGATAACCGTATCCGACTTTATTTTGGAGAACACCTGCCGGATGATTGGGCCGGCAAACCATTCGCATGCTACCAGCTTGCTCAAAAAGCTAAGGGTGATTGGCTGCTCTTCGTCGACGCCGACACAACACATGAACCTCACATGCTTCGCAGCATATTAGCCCTAGCGATGGAGCTAAAGACCTCACTGCTTTCCGGCTTCCCGCGGCAGCTGGCCAGCTCCTTTCCTCAAAAAGTAGTCATCCCGGTATTCTATTTCATCCTGCTGGGATGGATACCACTCTGGCTACTGCACCGCTCAAAGAAACCAAAACCATCAATGGCCATCGGGCAATTCTTCTTCTTTGCCAAAGAGGATTACTGGCGTATCGGCGGGCATAAAGCGGTAAAATCGAAAATCATTGAAGATATATGGATGGGGATGGAAGTATCACGTCACGGGGGACGCCACGTAGCCATTGACCTTTCGCCAGTGGTAGCCACCAACATGTACGATGATATGGGAGCGACGTGGCGAGGTTTAGGCAAGTCAATATATTCGATTGCCGCCATGGCGCCACTAGGTCTGGCCGCTCTGGTACTGCTGGCATACTATCTCTATATCGTACCATTTTTCTGGCTCTGGAACGGATTTTTTATGGGTTCAGAGCCACTTTTATGGCGCGGGATAGTGGTATTACAGATAGTGATAACATTATTAATGCGCTGGCTGGTAGACAACCGTTTTCACGAGCCGGGAATTTCAATATATTTTCACCCCATAGGTCTGCTGTTCTATCTGGCAAACGTTCTCTATTCTATGGGCAGGTGGCTAGTAGGCGCGGGCGTGACCTGGAAGGAACGTTTTTATGGCAAGGAATCGACGATAGAGTAAATCAAAAGGTCATTCCCGTGCCAACGGGAATCCAATCCGCCTTTTCCCCCCGCCACAAACCCAGCTCGCTAAAGCTACTTTAGCTATGCTTTCAGGTCGATGGTCTGGTTCTTGAGTTCCGCGATTATCTTTTCGGCTTCTTTTTCCGTGGGCATGACGAGAGGCAAACGGGTACTACCCACCTTGAAGCCGAGGTAATTGAGGGCGAATTTAATGGGGGCGGGGCTGGGTATGGAGAATATGGCATTGACCAGCGGCACTAGCTTGCGGTGGATAACCGCTGCTTCGTGGATTTTATCGGCGAGAATGAGGTCAATCATCTTCTTATACTGCTTGCCGGTGAGGTGCGTGGTGACGCCGATAACACCATAGCCGCCCATCGCCATAATGGGGAAGGTATCATTATCATTACCGCTCCAGACGAGGAAGCCTTCTCTAACGTTATTGATAACCTGGGCGACATGGCCCATGTCACCATTGGCTTCTTTAACACCCGCGATATTTTTTATCTGGCTCAAACGGACAATAGTATCAGGGGTCATATTCACGACAACACGGCTGGGAATGTTATACATGATAACTGGCAAAGTAGTGCAGGCTGCGACAGCTTTGAAATGCTGGTAGATGCCCTCCTGGTTAGGCTTGTTGTAATAGGGGACGACGGAAAGGCAGGCATCCACGCCTATCTTCTCGGCTTTTTCGGTGTTTTCAACGGCTTCTTTAGTGCTGTTGCTGCCGGTATAAGCGATAAGGGTCGGCTGATCGCCAACAGCCGACTTTACCTCGGTAAAGATACGCATCTCTTCGTCCCACGAAAGCGTGGGGGCTTCACCGGTGGTGGCAGCGAGCACCAAGCCATCGTTGCCGGAATTCAATAAAGCTTTAGCCAGCTTTTTCGTCTGTTCGTAATCAACCTCGCCGTTTTCATTGAACGGCGTGACCATAGCGGTTAAACATCGTCCCAGCTTTTTCATGGGGGTATGCCTCCTAGGAGAATTTCACTGTGTCTTTTTTATATCACAAACCAAGCAATTTATCCAGACCGTAGATAAAGCCTTTTTGCTTGACGACCGCCTTGATAGCGAGCAAGACACCAGGCATATAGCATTCCCGATTAATCGTGTCGTGGCGGATGCTCAACGTTTGACCGGCCGTGCCGAAGATAACCTCCTGGTGCGCCATGAGACCCGGCATGCGGACGCTGTGGATGTTAATGCCTGCTACCGACTGTCCGCGACTGGGGGTGGGTTCACCGGCGGCGGGGGGTAAAAACGGTTTGCCTCGAGCCTCGGCCATAGCTTTAGCCGTTAAAAGAGACGTGCCGGAGGGGGCATCGAGTTTTTTATCATGATGCAGTTCGATGATTTCTGCATGGTCGATGAACTTGGCGGCGATTTTAGCTAGGTGAATCATCAACACCGCGCCGAGGGCGAAGTTGGGCGCCGCCACAATGCCAATCTCATTGGCTTCGGCGAGCTTTTGCATTTCTTTAAGCTCGTCGGCGCTAAAACCGGTGGTGCCAATTACCAGGTTAACGCCTTTTTTCGCGGCGAGGCGTACGGCGGGCATAGAGGCTTTAGCGGTAGAAAAGTCTACCACCACATCCGGCTCACAGGAATCTAAAATGGACTTGAGGTCAGTGGAAAAAGGCACTTTAGAGCCGTCCGGCAGGGTTAAAGTATTGCCGGTAATTTTAACATCAACAGCTCCTAGAAGCTTCATGCCCGGCTCCTGGCTGACGGCCCTAACGACCTCCTGCCCCACCCTACCAGAGGCTCCGTGAACGACTACTCCAACGAGAACGGTTCCAGGGTCTTGTCGAATAGCTTTAACCATTTCCTGCCCTGCCTTTCCGGCTACGCCAATGATGACTACCCTAATTTTTGAAATAGTAATACCTCACCAAATAAATAACAGGTGAAGAATTAATCGCGTTTGTAGGGGGGTCGCGAGGGACCACGGTTAGGTCGACGGTCGCCGTAGCGGGGCTTGTCCCTGAAGTCTGAAGAGCCGCCGGAGCCACCTTTACGGAACGGGTAGTCGGCAGTGGGAGCGCCATCACCTTCGGCTTTGGCGCCGTCTGTTTCAAATAAAGCGCGGCGAGAGAGGTTGACTCTGCCCATGTCATCAATACTGATTACCTTGACGGTGACCTCATCGCCGATTTTAACTTCGTCTTCAACCCTGTCCAGCCGGTGGTCGGCCAGCTCGCTGATATGAACCAGCCCGTCTTTGCCGGGGAGAATTTCCACCATCGCGCCGAAGTTCAGGATACGGCTGACTTTTCCGGTAAAAATATCGCCGATTTTCGCTTCACGCGTTAAGCCCTCGATAATGCTGATGGCTTTTTGCGTGGCTTCCATATCCGATGAGCCAATGGTTATCGTGCCGTCGTCGGCGACATCAATAGTCGTCTTGGTGGATTCGATAATGGAGCGGATAGTCTTGCCGCCGGTGCCGATGACCGCGCCGATTTTACTCTGGTCGATTTTTATCTTGGTCATGCGCGGGGCGAACTTACTAACGTCGGAGCGTGGGGTATTGATGGCATTAGCCATCGCATCCAGGATAAACATACGGGCATCTCTACCCTGCACAAGTGTTTTTTCGACAATCTCCAGCGTGATGCCCTTGAGCTTGGTATCCATTTGAATAGCCGTAACGCCATCCCGGGTACCGGCTATTTTAAAGTCCATATCCCCGTTAAAATCTTCAATGCCTTCAATATCGGTCAGCACGGCATATTTATTATCATCGCCGGTAATCAGCCCCATAGCGATGCCAGCTACGGCTTTTTTGACTGGCACACCGGCATCCATCAAAGACATGCTGCCGGCACAAACACTGGCCATCGAGGTACTGCCGGAAGAGCTTAAAACTTCGGAAACCAGGCGGATGGTATAAGGGAATTCCTCGTCGGTGGGTAAAACGGGTATCAGGGCGCGCTCGGCGAGAGCGCCATGGCCGATTTCACGCCGACCCGGTGAACCGACACGACGGACCTCACCCGTAGAATAACCGGGGAAATTATAGTGATGGATAAAACGCTTGCTTTCTTCCAGTCCAAGTCCATCCAGCATCTGCTCCTTGCGGGTCGAGCCTAAAGTAGTAATAGACAGCACCTGCGTCTGGCCGCGGGTGAACATGCCAGAGCCGTGGGTACGCGGCAGCAGTCCTACTTCGCAAGTGAGGGGACGTATTTCTGTCAGGCCACGGCCGCTGATGCGCTTGCCTTTTTCCAGAACGTCGGTCCTTACCGCCGCCTTGACCTTAGTGTCAATGACTGTAGTAATATCTCTTTCCGCGACATCATCGCCGGCACTCTCGGTAAGCTCGGCCGTCAGGTTTGCCAGCATCTGCTCGCGGAGGGTTTTATCAGTTTCTTCCAGGATTTTATTCAATTTTTCGTCAACGTCTTTAGATAATGCGGCGATAGCTTCTTTATTTACTTTATCTTCCGGCATCGGTAGCTTGGGTTTGCCAGCCAGCCCGCAAAGCTCTTCCTGGATGCGGATAATATCCTGGTTAGCTTCATGGGCAAATTTTACAGCTTGCAGCACGATATCTTCAGTGATTTCTTTGGCGCCCGCCTCTACCATGATGACCTTGTCTTTAGTGCTGACTACAATAAGGTCGAGCTGGCTTTCATCAAACTGCGCCATCTTGGGATTTAAAACGAGCTCGCCGTTAATATAGCCCACGTTTACCGCGCCGATGGGTCCCTCAAACGGAATTTCCGATAGCGCCAGTACCACCGAGGAGCCGATAACCGAAAGCATGTCTGGGTCGTTCTCCTGGTCGGCGGAAAGAACGGTAGTGACGATTTGAATTTCCGAGTGCCAGCTCTTGGGTAGGAGCGGGCGGATAGGGCGGTCCGTCATGCGGCAGGCAAGGGTAGCCGCCTCGGAAGGTCTTCCTTCCCGGCGGATAAAGCCCCCGGGTATTTTGCCGGCGGCATAAAGCCGCTCCTCATAATCAATAGTGAGGGGCAGGAAATCCACCCCTTCTCTGGGGACTTTATTAAAACATACGGTAACGAGAACTACCGTATCGCCATAACGGACGGTGACGGCGGCGTTAGCCTGCCGGGCGAGCTTGCCCGTTTCGATAATAAGGTCACGTCCGGCGAGATTGCAGCGAACAGATTGTGATGCCAATGGAATACTCCCTCCAACCAACGGCTTTACTTGCGTAATCCTAGTTTTTTAATTAACTTATTATACCGGTCAATATCTTCCCGGCTAAGATACGCCAAAAGCCTCCGCCGCTGTCCCACGAGCTTGAGCAGACCACGTTGGGTGTGATGGTCCTTGCGATTGGTCGCCATGTGGGTGGTGAGTTGAGTGATTCTCTCGGTAAGCAGCGCCACCTGCACTTCGGTCGAGCCAGTATCGCCTTCCTTGGCCTGATAGGTAGTGATTACTTCTGTCTTTTTGGCTTTGTCCAACTTTTACACCTTTATTTTGATTATTTATTTTACGAGGCAATTATAACATAATATTGGAGGGAAGTAAATTTAGCTTCGGCGTTAGAGACGCCACATTTGGGGGAGGTTTTTCATACTTACCCCCTTTATCCCCCTCTCAAACAAGTCCACCATCTTTAAACGAGATTTTTTATGTTTGAGAGGGGGAGGGAAAACGAGAGGGGCTGCGCCCCTCTCGCTAACGCACGCCCGCTGGGGAGAAAAAGAGGGTTAAGCTCAAATAGATACCTCGGTGATGTAATTTGCCCACCCCTCCGCACTACTCTATAATTAAAGTGAGAGCAAATGCACGAAGCCAGTATTACGGAAAGTATGCTATCGTTAGCACTGGAAAAAGCTGCGGAAGCTAAAGCCGGTAAAATCACGGGTATCAACCTCATTGTGGGCGAGCTATCCGGCGTGGTGCCGGAGTGCGTGCAGTTTTACTTCGACGCTATAAGCAAGAATACGATGGCGGCTGGCGCTAAGCTTAATTTCGAAATTAAACCGACACAGATACGGTGTCGCCAGTGCCAGACGGTTTTTACACCGGCCGACCATAAATGGACATGCCCCCAATGCCATGAAACCAGCGTAGAGATTGCGTCCGGACGGGAGTGCTATATGGAGAGTATCGAGGTGGAATAAATGAGCATAAAAGTAATTAAAGTCGGCGAAAAAATCCTCGGCAAAAATGAGGATAAAGCTAAAGAAAATAAAAAGCGGTTGGATAAGCGCGGCATCCTGACGATTAATATCATGTCGTCACCAGGGGCGGGCAAGACCAGCCTGATTCTTAGCACAATAAAAGCAATGAGTAAGAAATACAAAATAGCGGTGATTGAAGGCGATGTTGCCTCCAGCGTAGATGCCGAAAAGGTCAACGCCCTAAAGATACCGGTGGTGCAAATAAATACGGCCGGCGGCTGCCACCTGGACGCTTTTATGGTGGCAGAAGGGCTGGATAACCTGCCGCTGGAAAATGTAGATTTACTATTTATCGAAAACGTGGGCAACCTTATCTGCCCTAATAATTATTTATTGGGTGAGGATATAAGGCTGATGATTGCCAGCCTGCCCGAGGGCGACGATAAGCCCTATAAATACCCAGCCATGTTCGCCGATAGCGATGTGGTAATTTTAAACAAAACCGACCTCCAGCCTTACCTGGATTTTAACGAAAAAGCCTTTCGGAAAGTGG
>JBGOXC010000044.1:0-7589 GCA_041478935.1 Dehalococcoidia bacterium | reverse complement strand
GTTCCTCTTGTCACTTGACCATCTGGCTTTTCTTGTTATAATTGTTATAATTAATTAAATAAAAAAAAGTTGAGTAGTTTTAAGGGGGTAAATTATGGTTGATTCTAAAGATAACCTGAAAGAAGCATTTGCTGGCGAAAGTCAAGCCAACCGTAAATACACCTTCTTTGCAGAGAAGGCAGATGCAACCGGCAATAAACAAATTGCCCGCCTCTTTCGCGCCGTCGCCGAGGCGGAAACCGTCCACGCCCGCAACCATTTAAAAGTCCTTGGTGATATTAAGTCGGATAAAGAAAACCTCGGTGCGGCCATCGGTGGCGAATATTATGAATTTACCAGCATGTACCCCGATTTTATCGAAGAGGCAAAAGCGGAAAATAACAAAGAAGCGGTTGGCAGCTTTAATCTTGCTAATAAGGTAGAGCAAATCCATCATAAACTCTTCCAGTCTGCCCTAAAAAATCTGGAAAATGGTAGAGAATTTAAAGACGCGCCTTACTACGTTTGCCAGGTCTGCGGTAACACCGTAGAAGGCGAAGCTCCTGATAGGTGCCCCATCTGCGGCTCCACGCGCGATAAGTTTAAGAAAATAGAGTAAAAATAATACACCGCATTCAAAAGAGGGGGTTATCTACCCTCCCTTTCCTTGCTATGAGGAATGGGAGAGCAAAGATAAACAAAAGTAAAAATATTTGTTGAACAAGCTTTGTTAATCAGTCTATAATCTTACTAGCTATGAGTTCTCAAGCTAGATTGCATGTATTGGTAACCAAAGCGGAAATCGCGTCGACTATTAAACGTCTGGCCTCCGCTATAACTCGTGATTATCGCCAGAACAATCCCCTCCTGATTGGTATCCTTAAAGGCTCTTTTGTTTTTCTCGCCGACCTGGTTCGGCAGCTCGATTTCCCGCTGGAAGTGGAGTTTGTGCGGCTATCCAGTTACGGACGCGGCACGCAGACCTCCGGTAAAGTTAAGTTGGCACAGGGACCTAAGTTGGCTGTCAAAGGCAGGCATGTGCTGGTGGTGGAAGATATCATCGATACGGGCATAACCGTTGGTTTTCTCATGGATTACCTAAAAAAGGAAAACCCTGCCTCGCTTAAACTTTGCGCTTTAACCGATAAGCCCGCGCGCCGCCGCGTGCCGGTGGAAATTGATTATAAAGGAATCATCGTGCCGGATGAGTTCCTCGTCGGCTATGGTCTAGACTATGACGAGAAATACCGCAATCTGCGTGATATCTGTGTGCTTGAGGAGTAGCTAATGGCGGATGATATCAGCGATATACAAGCCTATTACGACGCCAATGTTGAAAAAGAAAACGCGCGACTGGAACGGCACCAGCAGGAACGCGATGTTACCTGGCGCTACCTGGAAAAGTATCTGCCCAAACGCGCTAAAATACTGGAAATAGGGGCAGCAACCGGGGCTTATACTATCTCATTAGCCAAACGCGGTTATAATATTACCGCCGTTGACTTGGCGCCGGAGAATATCAAGGTGTGCCAAAAGCGGGTGGCAGAAGAAGGATTGGAAAAGAAGGTTAAGTGCTTTGTTGCCGATGGGCGGGAGCTTAAAGGGGTGCCGGGTAAGGATTTTGATGTTGTTCTCCTCATGGGACCTCTTTATCATCTCGTCCTCAAGGAAGACCGGGAAAAAACCGTACAGGCGGCATATAATCGGTTGCGGTCGGGCGGGTTAATATTTTCCGCCCTGGTCAGTCGCTATGGCATCTGGAGCACCATCATGGCCAGGCTGTCTTTTTTAATTGACCGGCAGGAAGATGTGCGTTCCGTAATTGAAAAAGGCAGAGATGTTATGGTGCTGGAAGGGGGCTTCCGTGGCTATTTCGCCACGGTAAAAGAAGTAAGACCGCTGCATGAAAAAGCGGGTTTTAAAACGCTGGTGCTGGCAGGTGTCGAACCGGCCAACACCGTTTCTGATGAAGGCTATGCCAGTCTTGAAGGCGAGAGAAGAAAATTATGGCTCGACCTGTTGTTTTCCATCAGCACAGAACCCTCAATCCTCGGGGCTTCAGACCACCTCCTTTATATCGGGGTGAAGGAGTGAAAACGCATGGATGAAATAAAGCACTTCATTTTAGTCGCTAAAGGCGAATCCCCCGCCGATTTGCTTTTGACTAACGCCAGAGTTGTGAATGTTTTTAACGCCGAGGTTGAGACGACTAATGTCGCCATTTATAAAGAATATATCGCTGGCATCGGCGACTATAAGCAGGCACGAAAAACCGTTGACCTAAAGGGCAAATACGTCGTCCCCGGCTTGATCAATGGCCATGTCCACCTGGAAAGCTCAATGCTGGATGTCGGGCAGTACGCCCGCGCCGTTGTGCCCCATGGCACCTCGGTTATCGTTACCGACCTTCATGAAATTGCCAATGTTTGCGGTATGAGTGGTATTAAATATGTGTTGGATTATGCCCGAAGACTGCCTTTAAATTTATTCCTCACGGCGCCTTCCTGCGTGCCGGCGACCAACATGGAGACCTCCGGGGCGATCTTAAGCGTGGCAGATATCAAGCGCATTTTAAAGTTTAAGGAATGTATCGGTCTGGGTGAGGTGATGAACTACCCGGGCGTGCTTTTTGGGGATGCTGCCATGTTAGCGAAGATTACATCGGCTCGGGGTAAAATAGTTGACGGGCACGCCCCCGGTGTCAGTGGGAAGAATCTTAATGCCTACATCAGCGCGGGTATCGGCTCTGACCACGAATCGGTTACTTTAACCGAGGCGGCGGAAAAGCTGCGGCGTGGCATGTATGTCATGATTCGCGAAGGTTCTAGCGAAAAGAACCTGGAAGCTTTGCTGCCGCTGGTGATGGATAAAACTTATCACCGCTGTTTCTTTGTAACAGACGACCGCCACGCGAAAGATATCCTGCACGATGGCGATATCGACGCCGTCGTGCGTAAGGCGATACGCTTGGGACTCGACCCCGTGCGGGCAATTCAGATGGCGACCATCAATACTGCCACGTACTTCAAGCTGGATAGGTTTGGGGCGGTGGCTCCCGGATACTTCGCCAACCTTATCATCCTGGAGAACCTTAAAGACTTTCAGGTGAAAGAGGTCTATTATCGCGGGAAGAAAGTCGCCGAAAATGGCAAGCCATTGTTTAAACTGCCCAAATTTCCTGCCAATAAACTCAATCATACGGTGAATGTCAAACCTTTTACGGTCAATAAGCTAAAGCTCAAAGCCGCCGGAGAAAAAATGCTGGCGATTGAGATTGTGCCTGGCCAGATAATTACCCGTCAACAGCGGGTTAAGGTAAGCGTGAAGGACGGACAAGTTATGCCGGATATCGGCCGCGATATCCTTAAGGCAGTGGTAGTGGAAAGACATCATGCCACCGGCAATATCGGGCTGGGTCTGGTAATAGGCTTCGGTCTGAAAAGAGGTGCGCTGGCTTCCTCTACCGCTCATGATTCGCATAATATCGTTGCGGTTGGCGCCAGCGATGACGATATTTTTACAGCTGTTAAAGAAGTGGAGCGTTTGCAGGGCGGCCTGGTCGTGGCGGCGGACGGTAAAGTGCTGGGCAGCCTGGCAATGCCCATTGCCGGGCTTCTCTCCCAACAACCTCTGGAAACGGTCGTGGCTAGCCTGGCGAAGTTGGAACAAATCGCGCGGGAGTTGGGTTGCGTTTTACCCGCCCCCTTTGCCACCCTTTCCTTTCTGGCGCTGCCGGTGATTCCGGAGTTAAGGTTGACCGACCTCGGGCTGGTGGATGTTAATGAGTTCAAATTGATAAAATGATAAACTATATTAAGAAAGATTTTTTTGATGCATAATTCTACCTTTCAACCTTTTTTTGAAAACCGCTATGATGCCGGCCGCAGGCTGGCTGCGAAGCTAACCGAATATGCTGGAAAATCGGTGGTGGTGTTGGGGATTCCTAACGGCGGGGTGGCAGTAGCGCTGCAGATTGCATTAGCACTTAATGCTGACTTCGGCCTCGTTATTTCGCGTAAAATACCCCTGCCCATGAGCCCCGAAGGCGGCTTCGGTTCGATAACCGATGACGGCACCCTTATTCTCGACGAGGAACTCATTAAGAGAACCGGAATGACCCAGCAGCAGGTCAATTTGCAGGTAAGCCAGGTGAAGTCGAATATTCGCCAGCGGAGCATCCTCTATCACCAAGACCACCCGCCGTTAGCTGTTAACGGAAGGACGGTTATCATCGTTGATGACGGCTTGGCTTCCGGTTATACCATGCGCGCCGCCATTGAGTCGGTACGCAAACGCCAACCAGCCAGGGTAATTGCGGCGGTGCCGGTAGCTCCGGCTCATGCGGTGAAAGATGTACAAAAGGTCGCCGATAGGGTCGTCAGCTGCATCATCAGTAACCAGTCTGAGTTCTATGTGGCGGATTATTATAACCACTGGTACGATATTACCGATAGCGAGGTGCTGTCCTGCCTGAAAGAATGGCAAATAAGACGCAACGGCGATAACCTTCAGGTGCCGGAGAGAAAACGGCGGACCGCTTAACGGATTACCCCAGGCTCATGCCCCCATCCACCGCCAGCACCTGCCCGGTGATATATCTGGCCTCTTCCGAAGCCAAAAACGCCACTGCTTCAGCCACATCGCGGGGTGTGCCAATACTGCCTAGGGGAATACGCTGGAGGAGAATTTGCCTTTGTTTCTCATCGAGCTGTTCGGTCATTTTGGTCTCGATAAATCCGGGGGCGATGGCGTTAGCGGTGATATTACGTGAGCCAACCTCTTTGGCGATGGATTTTGTTAAGCCGATAATTCCTGCTTTTGCCGAGGCGTAATTTGCCTGTCCGGCGTTGCCCCCGAGTCCTACCACGCTGGCGATGCTGATAATCCTGCCCCAGCGCTGTTTCATCATATAGCGGATGACTGCCCGACTGCATAGGAATGCACTCTTGAGGTCGATATTTATGACGGTATCCCAATCTTCATCGGTCATGCGCATGAGAAGCTGGTCGCGCGTAACCCCGGCGTTATTGACCAGGATATCAATCCTGCCCATCGTGGCGGCGGCGGTTTCGATAAATTTCGCTACATCTGCCGAAGAGCTAACGTCCGCCGTTAGCGCCAGAGTTTTTCTCTTAAGCGCACGTATTTCGTTGGCGGTGCCTTCCAGCGCCTCGGCGGCGGCCGCAATATCATTGACGACGACGTCCGCGCCAACCTCGGCTAGCTTAAGCGCGATGGCTTTACCGATACCCCGCGCGCTGCCGGTAACGATAGCCACTTTGTTCGAGAGGTCCATAATGCACCCCCTCAAAAAATAATCTAGTTCCCTAAAGCTTTAATCGCCGCTAAATCCCCGAGGTTTTGCGTGACGGCTTCTTTATTTATACGTTTGATGAGTCCGGCCAGCACCCTGCCGGGCCCAATCTCGATAAACGTGGTAACGCCGTGCTGTACCATGTATTCTATACTACGCTGCCATTGGACGGGATTCAACAGCTGTTTTTTCAGTTCGGTTTTAATGTCTTCCGAGGTGATAAGGGGTAAAGCGGTCACGTTGCCGATAACAGGGATGGCAGGGGCATTAAAAGTGGTGGCGTCGATGTATTTAGTCAGGCCTTCAACGGCCGGCTGCATCAACGGCGAATGAAAAGCCCCGCTGACCTGTAGTGGAACGGTGCGACTGGCACCGGCGGCGGTTGCCATTTCCATGGCTTTGGTCACATTTTCGGCGGCGCCGCTAATAACGATTTGCCCCGGCGAGTTGATATTTGCTATGACGGTATCGGATTGCTTGCAGACTTCAGTCAGCTTGTCTTCATCCAATCCCATAATGGCCGCCATCGCCCCAGCGCGTTTTTGTCCAGCTTCGTGCATCAAGCGTCCTCTTTCCCGGGCTAAACGCACGGCGGTGCTAAAATCTAACGCTCCGGCTGCTGCTAGCGCGGTGTATTCGCCTAAACTGTGGCCGGCGGTAAAAGCAGGTGTAACAAATTTACTACCACTGATTTCTCTGGCAGCTTCCAGGCAGGCGTAGCCGGCGGTCACCAGAGCAGGCTGGGCGTTAATAGTCTGGCGTAGTTCTTCCTCGGGACCTTCAAAGCATAGTTTGGTAAGAGCAACTCCCAGCGCCTTATCCGCCTGCTCAAAGATAGCCCTGGCCGATTTTACATTGTCGTAAAGGTCGCGGCACATGCCGACGGATTGGGAACCCTGCCCCGGAAAAACCCAGGCTGTTTGCGTCATCTCTCTTACCCTTCCCTTAAAGATAGAAAGGCACCTGTGCTACGCCCTTGAAAAACAAGTGACATTAGCGGGCGCCCATTAGATGGTCTATAAAGACGGGGTAGTTGATTCTGGTTTCTTCGGCTCTTTAATAATAATGACTTCCCGGCCATTGTACTTGCCGCAGGTAGGGCAGGCATGGTGGGGTCTTATCATCGTGTGACACTGGGGACATTCCACCAATACCGGCGGTTTTAAAGCGCGGTGGCTTAATCTTTGCATGGCGCGAGACTTGCTCTTTTTTCGCTTCGGTAGTGCTCCCATATTTAACTCCGTTCTTTAACTCTTAATGTTCTATTTTACCAGAGATTACTTAAGTTCCGCCAGCTTGGACCAGCGGGCGTCGATATTGTGTTTAGGGCAATGGCATTTGCCTTCGTTCAGGTTTTTGCCGCAGGTGGGGCATAAGCCGTCGCAGTCCTTTTTACAGAGCGCCTTCATCGGTATAGCCAGGAGCGAGTATTGACGCGCTGCTTCCGTCAGGTCGAGTATGTGCTGCTCGTCGATGATAAAGACGCCGGATTCTTCCGGCGCGGGCAGCGGCGTCCCGCTCAAGATGTCGATGGTCGGTAAAAACTCCTCTTCGAACTTGATTTTTAAGGGCTGGCGGAATTTACTCAAGCACCGATTGCACGTGAGTTCCACCTCGGTATTCAACTGGCACTTAACGAGGATGCTGCTCTGCAGGCGGAGCAGGTTGCACTTGCCCTGTATCTTATGGCTTTTGCCGTCGCCGGTAATATCAATTGTTTCGTCTATCTGGAAATCGCGCGTGGACCCGATGGGGTCGCGGAGCAACTGGGATACGTTCATGTCCATCCCGCCTCACCTCCCAGCATTTAATTATAGGGGAAAAGTGGTGGGAGTGGCAAGCTGGGAGGAGATTGCCGTAACTCTTTTCGCTATGCTATCGTTAAATTAAGTATGAGAAAGTTAACGATATTTCTACTGGTATCATTACTGTTATTACCCGTTTTAACCGCCTGTAATTTAATGACCCCGCTCCCCCTGCCGCATTCGATGAAGGGGTACGAATTATACTCCTGGCAGGAGGAAGGCCAATGGCATTTTACCTTGATTACCGGGACGAACCGCAATAAAACCCTCGAAGAAGTGGTAATCGGTGAAACCAAAGAAGGTGAAGACGGCTGGGTATATATACATGTAACCGGGGTGGAGGCGATTAAGGCTGTTCTCAGCAGAGTTCCAGCGAACGAGTGGGTATCTTGGAGTGCCAAAGGGACGGTAGACCAACAGGAGGGAGAAGGGGTGTCCATCTGGCTGGAATTACCGCCGCAGGATATTATTGACGAGATAAAAGACCACGC